>JAHEDL010000226.1:1568-4761 GCA_024641255.1 Pseudorhodobacter sp. | reverse complement strand
GTAATCCCCTCGACCAGCTTCAGAATGGGCGAGGTGGTGGGCGAAGACGCCGCCGAAAGCGCCAGATAGGCCGGTTTGTCCGCCGCCATCGGGGCCAGCCGCAGGTTGCTGAGCACCCGATCCCACGCCGCCAGATAATCTTCGCGGTAACGCGCCAGCAATTGCGGGCCAAGCCGTGACAACTGCTCGTCGACCTTCGCCGCCGCCGCCTGTTCACCCATCACCCATTGTTCGGACTCCAGCTTCTTCGCCACCGCCGCCAGCTGTTCCAGGAAGAAGTCGTTGAACCCCGCATAGGTATAAAGCGCCGGCACCGTCTGTTCAGCAAGATCGCTGCCATCCACCGTTTCAAATACCAGCCGCGCATCCGGCCCCGCCCGTTCCAGCACATTGAAATCCGGCAGGCCAGAGGCGGGCGCAGTTGATACTATCAACGAATAGGCCTGATCCGCCACCGACAGCCGCGCCAGAATAACCTCTGCCTTCGCCACCAGATCGCCGTCCAATTCGACCGACGGCGCTGTGCTGTCATCCAGTTCCAGCATCGCGGCCAAATGCTGGTTTAGCATCGCCCGCGCCGCATCCTGATTGATCCCCGGAAACAACACCTGTTCAAAGTCATCATGGAACCAGGTTTTCACCAGATCATCCTGCGGCACTGGCGCGGCGCCGCCCAAAGCTTTGTAAACCTTCAAGGTTTCATAAATAGGAATCGGGTCATTCGCCAAAACGAACTGCTGCAACTGCCCTTCCACCCGCAACACCAACCGGGGCCGCAACAGCCGTTCTAGCCCCTGCGCATAGGCGTCCCGCGCCGCCTGCCGGATCGCGCCTTGCTGCGAAAGGCCAAAGCCCCGCGTCCAGTCCCCTTTTGGCTCTTCCGGGCTTTCATAGCCCGAAGGCATGGTGCGCAGCAGTTGCAACTCATTGCCAACGCGTAGAAAATCGCTGTCCTTGACCTCGACCGCCTGCAAGTCTTCGGTTGCCGCCAGCTCGTAATCCGACATCGCCGCCTGCGCCGAGGCGACAAGTTCGCGGTTGTTCAAATAGCTATAGCCCCAAGCCGCCAAAACCCCGGCCGATGCCAGCAGCATCGCCGATGTCAGCACCACGCGCAGCACAGAAGACCGCCGCACCGCATTGCGGTCATACGAAACCCAGCCCTGTTCGCCAAAGATCACCTGACCCAACAGGTCGTGCAGAAAAAAGCTTTTGCCTTTGCCCGAAAGCACCGCCTGCACACCCAGGCTGCGGCTCATCGCGCCCAGCACCTGATCAATCGGGGTGCCTTCCTGCGTGCCAGAGGTGAAATAAAACCCGCGCAAAATCGCCGAGGTTTTATAGCGTGTCGGTTCAAACACCTGCCGCAGGAACGACTCTACTTCGTCTTTCAGCATCGCCATTTGCCCCGGCAGGCCAAAAATGGCGATCCGGTTCACGCCATCAGGTTCTTCCGACAGCCGGTCGATCACCTCGTCGGAAAGCCGCGCCACCAGCGCATCAAACTCTGGCCCGACGCGGTCAAAGGTCTGCTCCTTGCGGCTATCGGTCTGAAACGTCGCTCCCCAGACCTTTTTGCGTCGGCTGGCGGAAAAGCTGCTGAAATATTCGCGAAAGCCTGCAATCAGATCGGCCTTGGTAAACATCACATAAACCGGGAAATCCACTTTCAGCGTTTCGTGAATTTCGCCCAGACGCGCCCGCACGGTTTCGGCATGGGCGGCAATCTTTTCCGGGCCTGCGTTCATCAGATCGGCCACCGAAATCGCCAGAATAACGCCGTTGATCGGCTGTTTCGGGCGGTTCTTTTTCAACAAATTCAGAAACGAAGACCAAGAGGCGCTGTCCGCCCCCGCATCAGAATCCTGCGTGGTATAGCGTCCGGCGGTGTCGATCAGAATCGCATCTTCGGCAAACCACCAATCGCAATAGCGGGTGCCGCCAAACCCCTGCAGCCCACCTTGCTGCCCCGAAAGCGGAAACTTGATTTCGCTGTTCACCAGCGCCGTCGTCTTGCCCGATCCGGGGGGGCCGATGATGACATACCATGGCATATCATACAGATAGGTCTTCGAATTTCCCGATTTCTTCAGGGTGGCAAGCGCTGCCTGCATGCGGCGGGCAAGCTCTTTGCCGTCACCGGTCGGCGGCGCATCCGTCACCAGCGCCCGCTCTAGTGCCTTTTGCCCCTTACGGCGGACCAAAAGCGCAACCAAGCCCCAGATCGCCAAGATCAGCGCCAACAGACCGATGATCAGCGCCCGCACCCATTCGGGGTCAAACGGATGCGCCTCGCCAAAGCCAATCAGCGGCCCGGCAAACCAGACCACCGCCGAAAACGCCAAAAACCCGATGACAATCAGCGCAAGCTTGACCCACTTCATTGCAAAGTCTCTTCCCGCTTGATCATGATTTCGACGCGGCGGTTTGCCGTGCGCCCGTCATCGGTGGCGTTGTCGCCAATCGGGTCGGCCTCGCCCTTGCCCTCCACCTCGATCCGGCTGGGGTCGGTCATGCCTTCGGCCAAAACCTTTTGCACCGCTTCGGCGCGGGCCAAGGACAGATCATGGTTGTTTTTGAACCGCCCACGCCCCGACATCGGCACATTGTCGGTGTAGCCCCAAATAAATACCGGCCCCGGTTCGGGGTTTAGCGCGGCGGTAATCCGGCCACCCAAAGCGTTGAACTCCGGCTTCGTCTCGGCCTTGCCGCTGGCAAACAGTGCTGCGTTGTTCACCCGAATAAAGATGAAATCGCCTTTGATATCCACCTGCACCAGACCGGTCGCAATGTCGTCCTTCATGGCGCTTTGCAGCCGGTCCAACTGCGTGGTTTCCGCCACCGGCACCACCTCTAGCGGTGTGATCGGCACCGCGCGCACCAAAGAAATCTTCGAACTTGGCGTCAGCGACAGCAACCGCTGCGACACCACCGATCCTTCTTGCGCAATCAGCGTCGACAGCCCGAAATACGCCCCCATCAAGATCAGCCCCAGAACCGACCCGATCACCCACAGCGGCGTGCCGCCAAACCTGCGCCGCCCGCCCAGAACCACTGGCTGCCAGCGCGGCGAAATGTCGTCGTCCGGCCGGTTTTGCACCCGCCGCAAGCTGTCGTAAATCATCCCTCTGATCCGCGCCAATTCCACCGCGCCATTCGGGGCCGTGCGGTACTGCCCCTCGAACCCAAGGCT
>JAHEDL010000226.1:0-1468 GCA_024641255.1 Pseudorhodobacter sp. | reverse complement strand
TCATTCGGGGTCACCTGCCGCTTTCCGCCCGGCATCGGCGTTACCCCGCCGGGCAGGGGCTGCGGCGCCCCCAGCCCTCCGATGACGGTCTTATCCTTGTTGCCGCCACCTTCGCCTGTCATGCCCGTGTCTCCACGATTGCCCACAGTTCCATCTTCAAATCGGGCCAGTCACCGGCAAAATGCATGCCGATCGCCGGCGCCGTCGAAAACTCCCGCCACAGCGCCGAGTTCTTTTCCAAGATGAAATACACATTGCGCGACACCGCCCGAATTTGCCGTGGCGGCGTTGGAATATGAATAAGCTCGATCCCCGGCAGGTTGTTGTTCACAATCTCTGCCATCCGCGTGTTCGGCCCCACCTTGCACAACAGCGGAAACTGCTGCTGCACCAAGGTCAGCGCGCGCGAACTTTCCACCTCGACCACAAAGGTCGCATCGCGGAACAAGTTGCGGTCCGGCACCTGCGCCAGATACGAATTCTGCCGCACCTGAACCAGATCAAGCCGCGTCGCCCGCCCAACGTCGCGTGACAGCAACCGCTGAATATCGCGCACCACTGGTTCGATCGATGCTTTCAGGTCCGCATGGTCATAGGCGTCATAGGGCGGTGCCAACCGCTTATCCTGATCAAAGGTCCACAGCTCGCCCGAAAACCGCAGCAGCTCTTCGTAAAGCCGCTCTGGATGCACAGACCGCGATTGCCGCAGATGCCGCAGCACGTTGATCTGCCGGTTCAGGCACAGCAGCATGAAATAATCCGTTGCCTGCAGCCCCCCCGCCGCCGACGGGTCCGCCGCATAGCGCGCCAGACTTTCCAGCTTGGTTTCCACCCAGCCAATCACCCGGTCCAGCCAGCCCAGCGCCACGGTATGCGCCGAAATCATCAACAAGGGCGGCGGAAAGGCGTCATCCAAAATCACCACATTGTCGCGCACTTCCACAATGCGCCCAATCTTCAAACACTGATAGCCGGGCTTCGGCGTGGCGCGGATGTCCAACTCCAACCGGGGGGCTGCGATTTCAATCTGCTGTTCCAACCGCAGCGCGCTGGCACTATCGGCGACGGTTTCGGCCCCCAAGACATAGCGGGTCGCCGCCCCGGTTTCGGTGTCCATCGCCACTTCGCGCCCGTTCATCACCAGATCGGGCAGGGTCAGCCAAACCCCCATGCCATCCGACCCCGCCGGAACCTCGATGGCGTGGGGCAACGGCGACACCGCAGGCGCATCAAACGGCGTCCCATCGGGGAAAATGCCCGACACCGCAGCAAGTTCGATCCGCCCTTGCTGCAACCGATCCCGGTTCATCCGCATGTCTTCAATGCCCCAAGGATAGGGCGACAAGGTCCGGGTGCGCGCTTCGATCAGCTTTTCCACATAGCGGTCATTTTGCTGCAGGTGATGCGGCTGCAAAAACAGCCCCTCTTTCCATGCAACCTTGCTGAACCAAGACATGCCAACCTCAAT
>JAHEDL010000221.1 GCA_024641255.1 Pseudorhodobacter sp. | reverse complement strand
TATGTGATGGTCAACACCCCCGGCATGCTGCGCGACATGGCGCGACGGATGACGGCGGCGGGCGTGCGGATCGAGATTGAGGCGTTTGACACCGGGCATCTGTGGCTGGCGAAAGAGCTGGCGCGCGAAGGCGTGATCCCGGCGCCGACGCTGGTGCAGCTGTGCATGGGCGTGCCGTGGGGCGCGCCGGATGATCTGAACACCTTCATGGCGATGGTCAACAACGTGCCCGCCGATTGGCATTGGAGCGCGTTTGCGATTGGCCGCAACCAGATGCCTTACGTTGCGGCGAGCGTCTTGGCGGGTGGCAACGTGCGGGTCGGCCTGGAAGACAACCTGTGGCTGGACAAGGGCGTTTTGGCGACCAACGCGCAGTTGGTGGAACGCGCCGTGACGATCATCAGCAATCTGGGTGCGCGGGTGATTACCCCGGCCGAGGTGCGGGCGAAGCTGAAACTGGAAAAGCGCGCGCCGCTGCCGAAATAATCAGGGCGCTGGCGGGCCGTGCGGCGGCCCCGGCGCGACTTTAACGCAGATAGAAGGATGACGACGATGGCGCGCAAGGCGGCAATCATTGGCGGTGGGGTTATTGGCGGCGGTTGGGCGGCGCGGTTCTTGCTGAACGGCTGGAATGTTTCGGTGTTCGACCCCGATCCGCAGGCCGAACGCAAGATCAGCGAAGTGCTTGCCAATGCCCGCGCCGCTTTGCCTGCGCTTTCCGATATTCCGATGCCGAAAGAGGGCGTGCTGTCTTTTGCCGCCACCATCACTGAGGCTGTGGAAGGGGCGGATTACATTCAGGAATCTGTCAGTGAACGGCTTGACCTGAAGCATCGGGTGTTTGCGCAGATTCAACAATCGGCCGAATTGGGTACGCCGATTGGGTCTTCGACCAGCGGCTTCAAACCCAGTGAGTTGCAGGAAAACGCAGCGAACCCGGCGGTGATTTTCGTCGCCCACCCGTTCAACCCGGTTTACCTGTTGCCGCTGGCCGAAGTGGTGCCCTCGGCCAAGTCGGACGCGACGGTGATTGAAAACGCCAAGCAGATCCTGCGCGAAATTGGCATGTTCCCGCTGCATGTTCGCAAGGAAATCGACGCCCACATCGCCGACCGTTTCCTTGAAGCCGTCTGGCGCGAGGCGCTGTGGCTGGTGAAAGACGGCGTTGCCACCACCGAAGAAATCGACGAGGCGATCCGCATGGGCTTTGGCCTGCGCTGGGGTCAGATGGGCCTGTTTGAAACCTATCGCGTGGCGGGCGGCGAAGCGGGCATGAAGCATTTCATGGCGCAATTCGGGCCTTGCCTGACCTGGCCCTGGACCAAGCTGATGGACGTGCCAGAGTTCAATGACGAATTGGTTGACCTGATCGCGGGCCAGTCCGATGCGCAATCGGGGCACCATAGCATCCGCGAGTTGGAACGTATTCGCGACAGCAACCTGATCGGTTTTCTGCGCGCGTTGAAAGACCGCAACTGGGGCGCGGGCAAAGTGCTGCGCGAACATGACGATCGCCGCCGCGCCACCTTCCACGAAGAAGGCCGTGGGGCCGAAGGCGCACCGATGCTGATGGCGCAGATGCAGGTGTTGCCCGGCTGGATCGACTATAACGGCCACATGACCGAAAGCCGCTATCTGTTTGCGGCGTCGGAAACCTGCGATGCGTTCTTGCGGCTGATCGGCGCCGATATGGATTATGTGAAGGCTGGCCACAGCTATTACACCGCCGAAAGCCACATCATGCATATCGACGAGGCCAAGCTGGGCGACCGTCTGGTTGGCACGCTGCAAGTGCTGTCGGCGGATGAAAAGCGGCTGCATATCTTCATCCGCATCCTGAAAGACGGCGCGCCGGTGGCGACGGTGGAACAGATTTTGCTGCACGTTGATATGGCCAAGGGCAAAACCTGTGTCGCAGGCGCGGCTGTGCTTGACCGGCTGATGCCGATTGCGGCTGCCCATGCCGGATTGCCGCGCCCCGAAGCGGCTGGCCGCCACGTGGGTCAGCGCAAGTGAAACGCGTTCTGATCACCGCAGGCGCGAATGGGATCGGTTTGGTGATGGCCAAGGCCTTCGCCGCATCGGGCTATCGTGTCTGGGTGACAGATGTGGATGCGGCCATGGTGGCCGGTTTGCCGCCCGGCATCCGCGGCAGCGTCGCCGATGCCGCGCTTGAACCGGCGATGGAGGCGGTGTTTGCCGAAATCGCCGTTGATTGGGGCGGCTTGGATGTGCTTTGCGCCAATGCGGGCATCAAAGGCCCGACGGCGGCGATTGAAGATATGCCGCTAGAGGCGTGGCATCAGTGCCTTGCCGTCAATCTTGACGGTGCGATGCTGGCTGCCAAGCATGCGGCGCGGCTGATGAAACCGGCGCGGTCGGGGGTGATGATCTTCACCTCGTCAACCTCGGGGCTTTATGGCACGCCGTTTCGGGCGCCCTATGTGGCGGCGAAATGGGGGGTGATTGGCCTGATGAAAACCGTCGCGATGGAGCTTGGCCCGCACGGAATTCGCGCCAATGCCATCTGCCCCGGAAGCGTCAATGGCGCGCGGATTGATCGGGTGATCGATGCCGAAGCCACCGCCAAGGGCATGACAGCCGATGCGGTGCGGCAGGGCTATGCCTCTGGCACGGCGCTGAAGCGGTTGACCGACCCCGAAGACGTGGCCGCGATGGCGCTTTACCTTGCGTCTGACGGCGCGCGCATGGTTTCGGGCCAGGCAATGGCCGTAGACGGCATGACCTATAACGTTGATCCGTAAGGAAAACAGGATGAATTTCGGACTTACCGAAGAACAGCAGATGATCGTCGACGCCACCCGCGCCTTCGTGGAAAACGAACTTTATCCGCATGAGGCCGAGGTGGAACGCACCGGCCACCTGCGCGCCGAGTTGCGCCACGAAATCGCGCAAAAGGCGATTGCCGCCGGGCTTTATGCGGCAAATATGCCCGAAGAGGTGGGCGGCGCGGGCTTGGACACGCTGACCTGGCTGCTTTACGAAAAGGAGCTGGGCCGCGCCAATTATGCGTTGCACTGGACCTGCGTGTCGCGGCCGTCGAACATCTTGCTGGCCTGCACCGACGAGCAGCGCGAGCAATATCTGTTCCCCTGCATTCGCGCCGAAAAGCACGATTGTCAGGCGATGACCGAACCTGGAGCGGGGTCTGACCTGCGCGGCATGAAGGCTACGGCGCGGGCGGATGGCGACGATTTCATCCTGAACGGCACCAAGCATTTCATCAGCCACGCCGATGTGGCGGATTTTGCCATCGTTTGGGTGGCAACGGGCGAAGAAGACACCCCGCGCGGGCCGAAAAAGCTGATCACCGCGTTTCTGGTCGACAAGGGCACGCCGGGCTTTACCGTGCGCGACGGCTACCGCAACGTGTCGCATCGCGGCTATAACAACATGATCCTTGAGTTCGATGATTGCCGGCTGAACAAGCGGCAAATCTTGGGCGAATTGCACAAAGGCTTTGAAGTGGCCGGCAAATGGCTGGGGGCGACCCGGTTGCAGGTGGCCTCGACCTGCCTTGGCCGCGCCGAACGCGCGCTGGGCCATGCCATCAGCTATGCCGCCGAACGCAAACAATTCGGCCAACAGATCGGCAAATTTCAGGGTACCTCGTTCAAGCTGGCCGATATGGCGATGGAACTGAAAGCGGCCGAGTTGCTGACGCGCGAAGCGGCGTGGAAATACGATCAAGGCACGGTGACAGAGGCCGATATGTCGATGGCAAAGCTGAAAGCCACCGAAGTGTTGGCGATGATCGCCGACGAGGCAATCCAGATCCACGGTGGCATGGGGCTGATGGACGAATTGCCGCTGGAACGCATCTGGCGCGATGCGCGGGTTGAACGGATCTGGGAAGGCACCAGCGAAATTCAGCGCCACATCATCAGCCGCGAACTGCTGCGGCCGCACGGCGCGTGACACCAAGGCCGGGGCGCTGCCCCGGACCCCGGGATATTTAGAGACAGAAAATGACATATACCGCCGGCTACGCTAACCATTCCTTAACCTCGATCTGTGAGCCTGTGCTTACGGTACAGGGGGGGACCCCGATGACCGTGACAGGAAATGGCATCCTGCTTCGATCTTCGGGGCGGGATGTTTCCATTTTCTGTCTGAAAATATCCTCGGGGGTCCGGGGGCAGACAGCCCCCGGCCTTGGCCGCGCGCGTGGAGGTCGGCCATGAAAAGTCTTGATCGCTTGCTGCGTCCGCGCCACATCGCCGTGCTTGGCGCGTCTTGGGCGCTGAACGTGATTGAGCAATGTCGCAAGATGGGGTTTCAGGGCGAGGTTTGGCCTGTGCATCCGACCAAGGCCGAAATTGGTGGGTTGCGCGCCTATGCGTCGCTGGCCGATCTGCCCGAAGTGCCTGACGCCACCTTTATTGGCGTCAATCGCCATGCCACCGTTGATGTGGTGGCGGAATTGGCCGCGATGGGGGCAGGGGGGGCGATTTGCTTTGCATCTGGCTGGACCGAGGCGGGCGAGCCGGAGTTGCAGGCCAAGCTGGTGGCGGCGGCGGGTGACATGCCGATTTTGGGGCCGAACTGCTATGGGGTGATCAACTATCTGGACGGCGCTCTGCTGTGGCCGGATCAGCATGGCGGGGTGCGGGTTGACAGCGGCGTGGCGCTGATCAGCCAGTCTTCGAATATTGTGATCAATTTGGGCATGCAAAAGCGGGCGCTGCCGGTGTCTTATGTGGCGTGCCTGGGCAATGCGGCGGTGGTCGGGTTGGCCGAGCTTG
>JAHEDL010000219.1 GCA_024641255.1 Pseudorhodobacter sp. | reverse complement strand
ACTGGGGCGCAAAATCCCGCTGCTGGGCGCCTTGGTGCCAGAGGTGCAAAACAACGGCCGCACCACGCCGCAAAACCTGATCGAAGACGAAATCTTCCACCGCATCAAATCGGTGCCCGACATTCGCGCCTTCAAACTGAATGACCGGGGCGAGCGTGACATTTCCTATTCGGTGCTGGCCCAGACCGAAGCCGATCTGAACAGCGCCACGCAAATTCTGGAATCCGCGCTGCGGGCAGAGCCGCTGCTGGCCAATGTCAGCTCCGAAGGCGCGCTGCCCCGCCCCGAGGTGCAAATCACCCCTCGCGCAGAAGAGGCCGCCCGGCTTGGCGTCACCGCCCAAGACATCGCCACCACCATTCGGGTGGCGACCATCGGCGATCTTGACGCATCCTTGGCAAAGCTTTCCATCGACAACCGGCTGATCCCCATTCGCGTGCAACTGAACCAAGCCAGCCGCGAAGACCTGCGTCGCATCGCCGCCCTGCGTCTGACCACGAACACTGGTGCCTCGGTGCCGCTGTCGACCGTGGCTGATATTGCCATCGGCGAAGGACCATCGGTGGTAAAGCGGCTGAACCGCAACCGCCAAGCCACCATTGGCGCCAGCCTGCCGGTGGGGGTCGCCCTTGGCACCGCCAAAACCCGGCTGGCCGAAGTTGTCGCCGGGTTGAACCTGCCTGCCGGGGTTTCGGTGAAAGAATCCGCCGATGCCGAAGTGCAGACAGAGCTGTTTTCAAGCTTTGCCAAAGCCATGATCCTTGGCGCGATGCTGGTGTTGACGGTGTTGATCTTGCTGTTCCAATCGGTGATCCAGCCCTTCACCATCCTGCTGTCGCTGCCGCTTGCCATAGGCGGGGTCGCCGCGGCGCTGATCTTGACCAATTCGGCGCTGTCGATGCCGGTGCTGATCGGGATCTTGATGCTGATGGGCATCGTGACCAAGAACGCCATCTTGCTGATCGACTTTGTGATCGAAATGCGCCGTCAGGGCCACGCACGGCTGCAAGCCATTGTCGAGGCGGGCCACAAGCGCGCCCAGCCCATCGTGATGACCTCGATCGCGATGTCGGCGGGAATGCTGCCTTCGGCTTTGGGCGTCGGTGAAGGCGGCGCATTCCGCGCCCCGATGGCCACGGCAGTAATCGGCGGCATCATCGTGTCAACCGTGCTTAGTTTGGTCGTGGTGCCATCGTTCTATCTGATCATGGACGACCTGTCGCGGCTGATCGCTTGGGCAATGCGGGGCATCGTCGGCGCAAAAGAGCCGGAAGCCGAGCCGGTGCAACCCGACACGCTGGCCGCCCAGCAAGAACTGTTAGAGGCGCGGTTAGACCGGCTGGAAGCGCAGATGCGGCCGGGGCAAAGCACCACGCTTGCCGCCGAATAAACCGGCACGTCCGGTCCGGCGGGGCATCGAGCCCCTTGGACCGGGCGGCTGCGGGTGCCATTGCGGGCCTTAGTGCTTGCGTTTGGCCTGCGCCTCCGGCGGGAGTATTTTCAAAAGAGCAATGCAAGGCGCGCGCAGGCCGGCAGGGCTTGCAGCGGTTGAAACGAAAAAAGCACCCCGAAGGGTGCTTTTACGGTAACTGTACTTAGATCGGGCTTTCGACCGATCAGGCAGCCGAAGAGATGAACTTCACCGCGTCACCAAAGGTCTGGATGGTTTCGGCAGCGTCATCCGGGATTTCAATGCCGAATTCTTCTTCGAAGGCCATGACCAGCTCGACGGTGTCAAGGCTGTCAGCGCCCAGATCGTCGATGAACGATGCGGTCTCGGTCACTTTTTCAGCTTCGACGCCCAAATGCTCGACGACGATCTTCTTCACGCGATCAGCGATGTCGCTCATGTTCTTTCCTCATATCGTTAGGGGTTGCCCCCGGTCTTTTCCCTGCCCCGAAGGGCGCTCTTCCCCGCGACAGGCAGGGCACCGCAAGCATGACACTTCCGGCGTATTCTTGCGCGCCTATAGCAAGGGCGCGCGGATTAGGCAAACGCTTTCAAGACCCGAACCGCTTTCAAAACGCCAGCGGCAGGTTTTGGCGTTTGATCTTAGATCATCGCCATGCCGCCGTTGACATGCAGCGTGGTGCCCGTGACGTAGCCGGCCTCGGGGCTGGCAAGATACAGCACTGCGGCGGCAATTTCACCAACTTCGCCCATCCGGCCCGCCGGAACCTGCGTCAGGATTCGCGCCTTTTGGTCGTCGTTCAGTTTGTCGGTCATCGCCGTGGTGATAAAGCCCGGTGCGACGCAGTTCACCGTGATGTTGCGGCTGGCCACTTCTGCCGCCAGCGATTTCGACATGCCGACCATCCCCGCCTTGGACGCGGCATAGTTGCCCTGCCCCGGATTGCCCGTGGCACCAACCACGGAAGAGATGTTCACGATCCGGCCCCAGCGTGCCTTCATCATGCCACGCAGCACGCCACGGCACAGCCGAAAGGTCGAGGTCAGGTTGACATCGATCACCGACTGCCATTCGTCATCCGACATCCGCATGAACAGGTTGTCGCGGGTGATCCCGGCGTTGTTGACCAGCACATCAACCGACCCCATTGCCGCAGCGGCCGCCTTCGGCAGCTCTTCAACCGCCGCAAAGTCCGACAGGTTGCAGGGCAGCACATGCGCCCGGCTGCCCAATTCATCGGCCAGCGCCTGCAACGGCTCTACCCGCGTGCCAGACAGCACCACCGTTGCCCCGGCGGCGTGCAGCGCCTTGGCGATCTCGCCGCCGATGCCCCCCGAAGCCCCGGTGATCAGCGCATTTTTTCCCGTCAGATCGAACATTCTTCTGCCCTTCGCTTATACTTCGATAGTTTGCTGCACGGACGATTATGCCCCGCGCCGCGATCAGCCCTTTGCCGCCAGCACATCATCGGGCGTGCCCACCGCGCGCGTCGCCGCACCGGTTACGATACGCTTGATCATGCCCGACAAGGCCTTGCCCGCGCCAATTTCCCAAAACTCGGTCACGCCCGCGCCGTTCATCCACAGCACAGACTCGCGCCAGCGCACAGATCCCGTCACCTGCGCCACCAACAGCGCGCGGATGCGGTCAGGTTCGGTCACCGCCTCGGCGCGCACGTTCACCACCACCGGCACTTTGGGTGCATGAATGACCACGCCGGCCAAAGCTTCCGACATCACCGCAGCCGCAGGCTGCATCAGCGCGCAGTGGAAAGGTGCCGAAACTGGCAGCAACAGTGCCCGCTTGGCGCCCTTGGCCTTGGCGATTTCAAGCGCGCGTTCAACCGCGCCCTTGTGGCCAGATACCACCACCTGCGCCGGATCGTTGTCATTGGCAGCCTGACAGACTTCGCCTTGCGCGGCCTCTGCGGCCACTTCGGTGGCCGCGGCAAAATCAAGCCCCAACAGCGCCGCCATCGCGCCCACGCCCACCGGCACGGCCTCTTGCATCGCTTGGCCGCGAATCCGCAGCAACCGCGCGGTATCAGACAGACCCAACGCCCCCACGGCACACAGCGCCGAATACTCGCCCAAGCTGTGCCCGGCCACAAACGCCGCCGTCTCTACACCGATGCCTTCAACTTCCAGCGCCCGCAGCGCCGCGATCGAGGTCGCCATCAGCGCCGGCTGTGCGTTCTTGGTCAGCGTCAGCTCTTCAATCTGGCCATCCCAGATCAGGGCCGACAGCTTTTCCCCCAAGGCATCATCCACCTCGTCAAACACGGCTTTTGCCGCCGGATAGGCCTCGGCCAAAGCTTTACCCATGCCGATGGTCTGTGCCCCTTGGCCCGGAAATACGAATGCGCGGCTCATCTGGCCCTCCTTTTTCTTGCCTTTGGCTTACCCCGAGTGCGGCTTCCATGCAACGCCCGCCCCGCTTTTGCGCCAGAAAGCCGCGCGATGCCTGCTTGCGTGACTGCGCCAGATCGGAAACAACAGCCCCACACCACCGCCTAACCCCGTGAAAGCCCGCTCCGTGAGCCTTGATCTGACCACCCCCCAAAACTTGGCGCTGTTTGCGCTTTCGGGTCTGATCATCTGGTATCTGTGCACGCAACTTTCGGGCTTGGTGAATTTCATTGATGACCAGTTTCGCTTGGGTGCGGCCTTGGGCGGCACCATTATTCTGTCGGTCGTCACCAACCTGCCAGAAATCGCCATCACGCTAAGCGGTGCCGCCAAGGGCGATCTGGGCCTTGCCGTCGGGAACGTGCTGGGCGGCATTGCGGTGCAAACGGCGTTGCTGGTGGTGTTCGATGCGGCCTCTGGGCGGGCGGCAAAGCCGCTGTCAACGCTGACGGCATCCCCAGCCAGCCAGTTGCAGGGCCTGTTTTTGCTGATCATCCTTGGCTTGGTGATCATGGGCAAAGAGCTTAGCCCGACGCTGATCTTTCTGCGCGTCACCCCGATAGAGGCACTTATCGTCGCAACATGGCTGCTGTCCCTGCTGGCGCTGCGCCGCTTTCCGGTGGAAGAACCGCCCGCCGCTGCCCCAAACGGCCTCACCAAAACCACCGCCCTTGTGCTGCTTGCGCTGATCTCTGCTGCCGTGTTGGCCTTCGGTGTGCTGCTGGAAGCCACCTCCAGCGCGCTTGCCAGCCATTTTGGCATCAATGGCGTGGTGTTTGGCGCGACACTTTTGGCGCTTGTCACCTCGTTGCCAGAATTGTCGGGTGGCCTTGCCTTCGTGCGCGCCCGCACCTTTCAACCGATCATCTCTGACATCTTCGGCGGCAACGCCTTCTTGCCGCTCTTGTTGCTCTTGGCCTCGCTGGCCTCTGGCCGCGCGGTGCTG
>JAHEDL010000199.1 GCA_024641255.1 Pseudorhodobacter sp. | reverse complement strand
GCTTTGCCCTTGCCGCCGCTCTTGCCCTGCTGTCTTTCGCCCCATTACAGCCCGCAAGCGCCGAAGAGATCGGCCGTGTCGGCGTCGATTGGGTCGGCAACGATATCATCATCGAAGCCATCCCCGACCCAAAGGTCGAAGGCGTCACCTGCCACATCTCGTATTTCGAACGCTCGATGTGGGACCGCTTGTCGAAAGGCAACTGGTTCGAAGACCCGTCCAACGCCTCGATCGCCTGCCGCCAGACCGGCCCGATCAAGATCGGCGCCATCGACCTGTCGGAAAGCGGCGAGTCGGTGTTTTCCGAAAGCCGCTCCTTGGTGTTCAAATCGCTGGTGGTGACGCGGATCTTCGATCAGAAAAATCAGGTGCTGGTCTATCTGACCCACGCCACCGAAGTCACCGACGGGTCGGCGAAAATGTCAATTTCTACCGTGCCGCTGTATAACTCGGGCGCGAAACCCTAGCGCCCGCCTTACTGCCCGCGTCATCTTACTGGCCACCGCACCAAGACCGGCGCTTGCCGCCCGCATAGGCCACCGCCAGCCCTTCGGCGATCATCACTTCCGCCACATCGCGGCCTGCCACGGTAATCTGCACCAACTCGCGGCGGTATTTGTCGCGGCCGTGGCGGTAAATCGCCACCTTTGGCCCCCGCAACAGCTCTCGCAATCGCGCCGTTGCCCGCGCCGCCCACACGGCTTCGCTGGCGCATTTCGGCGCGCTGGCCTCTGGCGCATCAAACCCCAACAGCCGCGCCCGCAACAGCGTGCCGTCACAGCGCATTTCCACCGTGTCACCATCATAGACGTAGCCCAGCGTGCAGGCCGCAACTGGGCCGCGATAGGGCGCAATCCGGTCGGCCAGTGCAAGCATCGCAAGCAGGGTCAGCCCGATATAGGCAACCAGATTGGCCTTGCCCCTCACTGAATGACCGGCAACTCCGCAGCCTCCGGCTCCGGCCCCTGCCCAACCGCCAAGGCTTCGGCGCGGATGATGCGGGCAATCTGCGCGCAATCCTCAACGCTAAAGGTCAGCGGCACCCGCATATCCACCAGCCCCGCCAAAATCCGGTCGGTCTGTGGCAGGCTTTGCGCCGCAGCATAGCGCCAATGGTCATAGCGCGAGGTAAACGCCACCGGCTGATCGGCACCAAACCATTTCAGTTCAACCCCGCGCGCCAGGGTGCGGCTTAAAAACGCGCCAACCCGCGCCGCGCTCCACCCCGGCAACAGGAATTGGAACGACGATCCGACAAAAGTTTCCTCCTCGGGCCGCTCCACCAGACGCAGGCCCGGAATTCCGCGCAGCCCCGCCTCCAACGCCCGATACAGCGCCTCCCAACGCGCCACCCGTTCCGGAAGCAGCGCCAATTGTGGCCGCAAGATCGCCGCGCGAAGGTTGTCCATCCGCCCCGACACGTTCGGCGTGTCAAACTTCACCCGCTCGAACACCTCTTTCGGCGGTGCCGCCCGATGCGCGCCGTAAAGCATGTAAGACCCCGACAGGATCACCGCCCGCGCCATCACCTCGGCATCGTCCGAAATCAGAAAGCCACCCTCGCCCGCGTTGACATGCTTGTAGGTCTGCATCGAATAGCAGCCCACCACGCCCTGCCGCCCCGAAGCCACGCCCTTCCACGCCGCCCCCATGGTATGCGCGCAATCTTCAATGATCTGCACCCCCAGATCATCACACAGCGCCACCAGCGCCTCCATGTCGCACAGATGCCCGCGCATATGGCTCAGCATCAGCACCCGCGCACCGGTCGCCTTGGCCTTGGCGGCCAGATCGGCAAAATCCAGCACCAGATCTTCGGTCACATCGACAAAGATCGGCTGCGCCCCAACGCTGGCAATCGCCCCCGGCACCGGTGCCAAGGTAAAGGCGTTGGTCAGCACCGGATCGCTGGGCTTCACCCCCACCGCGCGCAACGCACACCCCAAGGCATAGCCGCCCGACGCCACCGCAAGGCAGTATTTCGCCCCGGTCAAGGCCGCAAATTCTTCTTCCAGCAGAGCCGTTTCCGCAACCTCGCCGGGGGCCGTATTATAGCGGTGCAGCCGCCCATGCCGCAGCACCGCCAGCGCCGCCTCTATTCCCGCTTCGGGAATAGGCTCTTGCTGGGTAAAGCTGCCGGTAAAGCGTTCCTGCGTCACAGTTTCTTCTCCTCGCGCGGCACGAAGGCCACGTATAACACCAATGCAAACCCGATCCCCAACGCCGCCAGAAAGAACCCGACATCTGGCGATTTGATCGACCCTTCGGCCATGAAATAGCCAAAGATCTGGCTGAAGAACACAGTCCCCGCCAACATCGCCACATTCATCACCGCAGAAATCCCGCCCTGCAATTCGCCCTGCGCATCATCAGGCACCGCGTGGGTCATCTTGGCGGTCAGCATCGGATGAATAAACCCTTCCGGCCCATGCACCACCATCAGCACCACAACCACCCCCAAAGACCCCGCCAACCCATAGCCCGCCGCCGCAATCAGCGACGCCACAAGCCCGATGATCACCATGCCATTTTCGCCAAAGGCCTTCACCCCAGGCCCGGTCAGCCCGCCCTGAAACGCCGCCATCACCACGCCAAACACCGCAAGCGACAGCCCCACCATCGACGCGCTCCAGCCAAACTTTGCCATGCCCCAAAACGGCCAGATCGCGGGATAAACGCTGGTGGAAAAGAAAAACACGAACAGCACCGCGCACATCGGCAACACGCCTTTATACTGACGGAACACCCGAAACGCGCCAAACGGGTTTGACCTTGCAAGACTAAAAGCGCGGCGGTTTTGCAGCGCCAACGTCTCTGGCAGCACGAAATAGCCATAGCAAAAGTTCAACACCGACACCGCGGCAGCCACAAAGAACGGCACCCGCGGGCCAAATTCGCCCAGCAAGCCGCCAATCGCAGGCCCGATCACAAAACCCGCGCCAAAGGCCGCCCCCATCAAACCAAACACCCGCCCGCGATCTTCCGGCGGCGTCACATCGGTCAGATAGGCATTGGCGATGATCCAGCTAGACCCGCAAAACCCCGCAATCGCCCGCCCGACAAACAGCCAGATCAAATCGGGCGCAAAGGCCTGCAGCAGATAATCCGCGCCCAAACCGGCAATCGCCAGCAACAACAGTGGCCTGCGGCCAAAGCGATCCGAAAGGTTGCCCATCAGCGGGCTAAACGCGAATTGCGCCACCGAAAACGCAAAGAACATCCAGCCGCCAATCACCGACGCCTGCGATAACCCCACACCGCCCACATCTTCGATCAGCCCCGGCAACACCGGAATAATCAATCCAAAGCCGACCATGTCCAACAACACAGACAGCAACACAAACGTAACGGCATGGTTCGAGGGCGCAATTTGTTTCATCGCCAAAGCCTAAGCCTGCCTTGACCCGACTGTCAAACCAGCAGCCGCGCCGCCAGCGCCGGCAGATCGTCAAAGCTGTCCAGCAACGCTTCGGGCTGCAACCGCGCAACGCCCTGCCCTTCGGGACCAAAGGTCACCAAGGCCACCGGCACTCCCACCGCAAGCCCGGTCTTACGGTCGGTTTCGGTATCACCGATCAACATCGACCGCGCCACCGCACCGCCCACCCGCCGCACCGCCTCCAGATAAGGCGCAGGGTCAGGCTTGCGAGTGGGCAAAGTATCCGCCCCGACCAGCGCCCCAAACAAATCGGTGACGCCCAAGCGGCGCACCAGCTCCACCGCCAAAGCTTCGGGCTTGTTGGTGCAGATCGCCGTCGCAAACCCAGCCCGCCGCAGGGCTTCAACTGCCGCCACCGCCCCCGGATAAAGCCGGGTATGGGTGTCGATGCCCTCGGCATAGGCCGCCAGCAAGCGCGGGTATTCGCGATTGATGTCGCTTTCGGCGTAAGCCACGCCCAAACGGTCAAACCCCGCCCGCAGCATCGCCCGCCCGCCGTGAAACGCCACCAGCGTATCGCGACCATCCAGCACAGCACCGTGGCCCAACTGCTCAAAGCAACTGTTCGCCGCCGCCAGCAGATCGGCGCTGGTATCCGCCAGCGTGCCATCCAGATCGAAAACAACCGTGCCAAGCCCTGTTCGCATTCTGTAACCTTGCGTGAAAACCAGCCCCTTGCGGCCCTGCGCTTCCCGGTTAAAACGGGGACCAAAGAAAAGGAAGAGGCAGTATGTCGGTATCATTGATCGTTTTGGCTGCGGGCATGGGCACCCGGATGAACTCCGACCTGCCCAAAGTGTTGCATCACGTCGCGGCTGCCCCGCTGTTGCACCACGCTCTTGCCGCTGGCCGCAGCCTTGATCCGTCGCGTATCGTCGTCGTCACCGGCCATGGCGCGGCAGAGGTTGCAAAGTCAGCGCAAGCCTTCGATGAAGCCTGCGAAGCCGTGGTGCAAGACCCGCAACTGGGCACTGCCCACGCCGTCGCACAAGCCGCACCGCTGCTGGCCGACGCACCCGGTGATGCCATCGTGCTTTACGGCGACACCCCGTTCGTGCGCCCCGAAACCCTGCAAGCCATGCTCGATGCCCGCGCCCGCCACGCCGTCGTGGTGCTGGGGTTTCAGGCCCGCGATCCGGGCCGCTATGGCCGCCTGATTGCCACCGGCGAAGACCTGCAGCGCATCGTTGAATACAAAGATGCAACGGATGAAGAACGCGCAATAACCCTTTGTAACTCTGGCGTAATCTGCGCTTCCGCAAAAACGCTGTTCGATCTGGTGTCGAAGGTCGGCAACGCCAATGCCGCCGAAGAATTCTACCTGACCGACATCATCGAAATCGCCCGCGCCCAAGGCCTGTCCGCCGGTGTTGTCACCTGCGAAGAAT
>JAHEDL010000198.1 GCA_024641255.1 Pseudorhodobacter sp. | reverse complement strand
TTGGCTGCCGCTGGCTACCCGCTGGTTGCTGCCGACAACACCACCATCGCAAAAGCCAACGGCTTCTTCGATATCTTCACCGGCCAGAACATCACCATCGTGGCGATCCTGACCTATCTGATCTTGCTGGTGACGATGGTTTATGGCCCGATCGCGGCCATGCTGGTGGAACTGTTCCCGACCCGTATCCGCTACTCGGGCCTGTCGCTGCCCTACCACATCGGCAACGGCTGGTTTGGTGGCCTGCTGCCGGCAACGGCGCTGGCAATCTCGGCGCAGTCGGGCAACATCTACTCGGGCCTGTGGTATGCCATCGTGGTTGCCCTTGGCACCGTGGTGATCGGCACGCTGTTCGTTCCGGGCGGCACCCACAAGAAAGACATCTTCTCGGACGCCAACAACTAAGCGTTCCTGAAAGACAAGGACCGGGCCGAAGGGAAACCTTCGGCCCGTTTTCTGTTGCAGACCTAGGCTTTCAAACGCTGAAACAGCGTCCAAGCGGCCAAGATGATCGCAAGCAGCACGATGTTTGCTGCCACCCCGACCGCGATCAGCTGCCACATCGGCGCCAGCAGGGCTGATTGCGCCGTGGCCGGAATGATCACTGCCACAAACACCGCCCCGACGCCCAGCGGGATCCAGGTGCCCGAGGCGTTTTGCGTGCGCAGCATGGTGATGAACAGCGCAATCAGCAGACCAATGCGAAACGGATCAGACAGTTGGGCAAGCAGCAGGTCAGGTAGGGGCATCGGCAACTCCAAAGGTTTCGCCCTTGATAAGCCATGCCCGCGAGCCGGTCTACAGACGTGCCACCGCGTGCAACGGCGAAACGGGGGTTTCACACCCCCGCACCCCCGTGGGATATTTTCACCAAGAGGATGAGGTTAACCTTAATCGGGCTTAACCAATTCTTCAGCCGAATCGGCAAAGCTGCAAAAGCGGTACAGGCGGGGACGCCGATGACCGCCCAAGGGGATGGCGCCTTGGCGGCCTGGCTTTGGCCCGCCGTCAGGGCGCTTGAACCCCTGCCCCCATCCTCTTGGCCTAAATATCCCGGGGGTCCGGGGGCAGAGCCCCCGGCAGCATCAGCCCGGCGAACGGGTCAACGGGATAGCCAACCCCGGTCATATATAGCCCATCCGGTGGCGACACCGGGCCGCAGGCCTGCCGATCCATCGCGTCAAGCGCGGTTTTGACATCCTCTGCCGCCCAAGCCCCTGCCCCGACCCGTTCCAACGTGCCAACGATTGACCGCACTTGGTTGTGCAAGAAACTGCGGGCACGCAGGGTAAAGCGGTATTCGACCCCGGCGGGATAGGAATGTTCGACGATTGAGATTTCGTCCAGAGTTTTGACCGGACTTGCGGCCTGACAATAGGTCGACCGGAAGGTGGTAAAATCATGCTTGCCCAAAAGATGCGCCGCACCGGCGCGCATCGCGTCGATATCAAGTGGGCTATGCACGCGCCAAACCTGCCCGCGATCATGCGTGGCAGGGGCGCGGCGGGCGACAAGGCGGAACAGGTAGCGGCGTTCGCGCGCAGAAAAGCGGGCGTGAAATTCGTCATCCACCGGCACTACGGCCAGCACCGAAACCGGATGTGGCCGCAGATGCGCGTTCAGCGCCGACGCCAGACGGAACGGGTCCCAGTCTTTGGTCAGATCACAATGTGCGACTTGCCCGGTGGCATGCACGCCCGCATCGGTGCGGCCTGCGGCGGCGATGGTATGCGGGCCGGGCTCTAGCCGGGCCAGCGCGGTTTCAATCGCGCCTTGCACCGTCAATTGGCCGCCGGCCTGGCGTTGCCAGCCGTTGAACGGTCCACCGTCATACTCGATAAGAAGCGCGTATCTTGGCATGGCCTGCGCTTACCCAATGCCGCAGCCCCTGTCCATGCCTTCCAAATCTGCCGTGGTCTTCCTATGTTAAGGCCAGCAAATGGGGTGCCTTGGTGTTTTCCAGTATCAGCGACGAAATCTCGCGGCAGATCGACGGGGCGGTGGCGCAGGTTTCGGGCCTGTTCTTTGAACCGGTGCTGCGGATTGGTGTGACCGGGCTCAGCCGGGCGGGTAAGACCGTGTTCATCACCGGGCTGGTTGCCAACTTGCTGGACCGGGGCCGGATGCCGCAACTGCGGGCGGCCAGCGCGGGCCGGATCGAGGCGGTTTATCTGCAACCACAGCCCGATGATACGCTGCCGCGCTTTGCCTATGAAGACCACCTTGCCGCGCTGACCGGCGATGATCCGCGCTGGCCGCAATCGACGCGCGCGGTGTCAGAGCTGCGGTTGTCGTTTCGGGTGCGCCCGAACGGGTTTCTGGCCGGTCTGTCGGGGCCGCGCGTTGTGCATGTTGATATCGTTGATTATCCCGGCGAATGGTTGCTGGATCTGGCCTTGCTGGACAAAAGCTATACCGAGTGGTCGGACGCCACGCTGGACCGGATTGCCAAACGCCCCGAGGCCAGCGCGTTCATGGCGACCACCCGCGCCGAAGACGGCGCCTTGCCGCTGGACGAGCCGCGCGCGCAGGGCTTGGCCGCCAGCTTTACCGACTATCTTCACGCCGCCCGCGCGGCCGGTTGGTCAGATTGCACGCCGGGGCGGTTCTTGTTGCCCGGCGATCTGGCAGGCAGCCCGGTACTGACCTTTGCACCACTGCCCAAGCCCGCCGACCCCGCGCGCAAAAGCCTGTGGCGCGAGATGGAGCGGCGCTTTGACGCCTATAAATCCCGCGTGGTGCAGCCGTTCTTCCGCGATCACTTTGCCAAGATCGACCGCCAGATCGTGCTGGTGGATGTGCTGGGCGCGATCCATCAAGGCCCGCGCGCGGTTGAAGATTTGCGCCGCACCATGGCAGAGGTGTTGGCGGCGTTCCGGCCCGGTCGCAACGGCTGGCTGTCAGGGCTGTTGGGCGGCAAACGGGTGGAAAAGATCTTGTTCGCCGCCACCAAGGCCGATCATCTGCACCACCGCCAGCACCCCGCGTTGACGGCGATCATGCAGGCGATGCTGCGCGAAGCCCAATCACGTGCCGATTTTGCCGGGGCGGAAACCATGGCAATTTCAATGGCAAGCCTGCGCTGCACGGTGGAAGAAACCCTGAACCGGGACGGCATCAGTCTGGATGCGGTGCGCGGGCGCTTGCTTGAAACCGGCAAGCAGGCGGCGATGTATCCGGGGCAATTGCCCGCCGATCCGGCGCGGTTGCTTTCCCCAGCGCGCGAGGGCGCGGAAAAATGGCTGGATGCGGACTACGGCCTGATGGGCTTTGCGCCGGCACGCGTGGCGCTGAAACCCGGCGAGGGGCCACCGCACATCCGGCTTGATCGTGCCGCAGAATTCCTGATCGGAGACCGGCTGTGACCCTGCATCTGAACGAAGAACCCCGTCTGCATGGCCCGCTGGTGGTGGATTACGACGGCGAGGCCGCCGACCCGGCTGCGGCAGCAGCGGTGCCAGACGATAGCGCGCGCGCGGTCAAAACCGCCACGCGGCTGGCGGCGCGGCCAAGATCGGGGTTTGGCCGCTTTGCGCTTTGGGTGTTTTCCAGCCTGTTCACGCTGGTGCTGACGGTTGCGGCGTGGAATTTCGTCACCGGCTTGTTTGCCGCCAACAGCTATCTGGGCTGGCTGGCATTTGGGCTGTTTGGCTTGGCGCTGTTTGTGCTTTTGGTGCTGGCGGCGCAGGAACTGGTGGCCTTTGCCCGTATGGGCCGGTTGGACCAATTGCGCCAAACCGCGCTGCAGGCGCGCAGCAGCCATGATTTGAAAGCGGCGCGCAGGGTGGTGGTGGCGCTGGAGCGGCTTTATGCCAAGCGCGATGAGACCGCTTGGGGGCGCGCCCGCCTGATCGAACGGCAGGCCGAGATGTTTGATGCCGATGCGCTGCTGGATCTGGCGGAAACCGAATTGCTGGCCGGTTTGGATAAGGCGGCACTTGCCGAAGTTGAAGCCGCCGCGCGGCAGGTGGCCACGGTTACGGCCTTTGTGCCGATGGCTTTGGCCGATGTGGCGACCGCGCTTTATTCCAACATCAAGCTGATCCGCCGCCTGTCGGAGATTTATGGCGGAAGGTCGGGGAGCCTTGGCAGCCTGCGCTTGATGCGGCGGGTGGTGGCGGCTTTGCTGGGGGCGGGGGCGATTGCGCTTGCCGATGATCTGATCGGGTCGGTCACCTCGGGCGGGATTTTGTCAAAGCTGTCACGCCGGTTTGGCGAAGGCGTGGTGAACGGCGCGCTGACGGCGCGGGTGGGTCTTGCCGCGATGGAATTGTCGCGGCCTTTGCCGTTTCATGCACTGCCGAAACCGGGCACCAGCGCCACCACAACGCGGGCGCTGGCGGGGCTGTTTGGCCGGGCAGAGACCGAAGCGCGTTAAGGCGCCGCGGTCGCGCTGGTGGAGACTGCGGATGCCTCCGGCGGGGATATTTAGGCCAAGAGGATGAACCGGCGCTTGTGGGTCAGAGCCCGGTTTCCAGGCGGTCGATCAGCGCATCGAGCATGGTTTCGCAGCGCTGGATCTGTTCGACGGCAACATATTCATCGGGCTTGTGGCCCTGCGCCATCGACCCCGGCCCGCAGATCACCGTGGCAATGCCAAGACGGGCATCGAACAGGCCGCCTTCGGTGCCGAACGCCACTTTGATGGTGCCATTTGCGCCGGTAAGGGATTTGACGAAATTCACCACACCGGCATCCGAGGCAGTGCCAAGCCCCGGATAATCCCACAGCCGTTCGATGCGGATTTCGGCTTCGGGGAATTCGGCGCGCAGCGGTGCCACGATGGCTTCGGCCCCGGCGCGCAACTCGGCGATCAGGGCATCGGTGTTCTCACCCGCAAGGCTGCGGA
>JAHEDL010000197.1 GCA_024641255.1 Pseudorhodobacter sp. | reverse complement strand
CATGGGTGGACGAGATTGTGCGGGCGCAAGGCGAGGTGGTGTCTTCGTCGCGGCCGCAGATTATTCAGAACCTTGAAGGCGGTATTCTGGCGGAACTTGACGTTGCCGAAGGCGATATCGTGGTGCCGGGGCAAACCTTGGCGCGGCTTTATGGCACGCAGTATCAGTCGGCGGTGGACGAACTTTCCGACGAAATCGCCACGCTGGAAATCCGCCGCCTGCGGCTTGCCGCCGAGATAAACGGCAATGCGGATTTTGACGTGCCCGACAGCATCGCGGGGCGGGTGCCAGATGTGGTCAGTTCGGAACATGCGCTGCTGCGCGCGCGGCAAAGCGCCTATCAGGCCCGGGTGGAAGGCGCGAAGGCGGTGCTGCAGCAAACCTCGAAAGAGTTGGATTTGCTGGAAAAGATGTACAAGCAAGACATCGCGCCGCTGATCGAAGTGACGCGGGCAAAGAAGGCGAATTCTGACGCCGAAAATGCGCTGTCCGAGGCCGAAACCAGTGCCGAGATGGAGCGGGCGACCGATTATTCCAAAACCGAAGGCGATCTTGCGACGCTGCGGCAGAAATTGAAGCTGGCGCAGGATCAACTGTCGCGCACGGTGTTGGTGGCGCCGATGAAGGGTGTGGTGAACAAGCTGTCGATCACCACGATTGGCGGTGTGGTGAAGCCCGGCGAAGAGATTTTGCAGATCATTCCGCTGGATGATCAGCTGCTGATCGAAGCCCGCGTCAAGCCGCGCGACATTGCCTCGGTTCGGCAGGGGTTGGCGGCCACGGTGAAGCTTTCGGCCTATGATTACACGATTTACGGGTCTTTGAAGGCCAAGGTGGTGTTCATTTCGGCGGACACGTTCAAAGACGAACGGTCGCGCAACCCCGACGGCGACCCGCATTACAAGGTGACGTTGGCGGTGGATCGTGCGGCGTTTACCGAGCGGCAGAAGGGGTTGGAAATTCGCCCCGGTATGCAGGCCGATGTTGAATTGGAAACCGGCGGCAAGACGATTCTGACCTATCTGGTCAAACCGCTTTACAAGTCGAACGAGGCGTTCCGCGAACGCTGATTTGCGGCCATCGGTTGGTTGCAAAGATCTGGCGTGGCCCGCGCCACACACGTGGGTTTTGCAATGGTTTGTTAATCAATTTGCGGCAGCTTGGCGGTAACGTCAAAGACCTGTCGTGGTGTGTAAGGCACGGCCCGCGCAGGTGAACACCAAAATGGGGGATCTTATGGCTGCGACCACGCTTGATGATACGGCCTATCTGCTTATCGCTGCCAGTTCTGAAGCGATGCTAAGCTTGGCCGCCCCCAGCGTGGCGCGTCATCTGAATATTTCCGAAGCGCAGGCCAAGGCGCAGTTGCGGGCAGGGCGGGTGCAGATGGGCGCCGATGGGGTGCAGATGATGTCGGTGCTAAAGGCGCTTGGGCTGGAACCACGGGCGGAATCGGCGCTGCTGCATTGGCTTTCTATTACTGCGCCTGCCGAAGCTGCGGCGGCTATCGCATCCGAGGTTGGAATGCCGGTTGCTGATGTGGCGCAAGCGTTGCAGCGCCCCGGTGGTCTGGTTTTGCACGGGCAACCGCGTGACCCTGCCACCGAAATGCGGGCAAGATTGGCGCGCATTGCCAGTGTGACGGTGGTTATGTCGCAATCTGAATTGGCGCTGCACGACCTGTTTGCCACGCAGCCAATCGACCCGCGCGAAGGTCGCCGTTTAAGCGCCTATCTTGCGCTTGTCGGGTTGACGCCTAGCCAGATTCACGGCTCGCTTGTGGCCGGCGTGACGAAATCGCAGGCCGATCAACTGTTGGCGCGGTTTCCAGATTGTGGGCTGCTTGCGCTGGACCGCGCGTTTCAGCGCTTTGATCTGTATCTGACCGGCATCGGCACGCTGCCCGCCCCGGATGCCGCAGCGTTTCTGGAAACCCGCACCAATATGAACGGTGTGATGGTGGAATGTGTAACGCCTCTGCGCCCGCTGCTGCTTGAACCCGGTCTTAGCCGCCGCGCTGCACGGGCGTTTACCGCCGATTACGCTGCAATCGGGCTTGAAACCTGCCTGCGGCTTGTGAACGGAAATAGCTAAAATCCAACCTCTTAAGCCCCTGTAAACGCTGAGCGCCTAATCTGGTGATGGGTGAGTAACTGGGGTGTGTGATGGCCGGGCAATCAAATGCCGCGCCAGTCATCATCAAACGGAAGAAGATCATCAAGGGCGGTGGGCACCACGGTGGGGCGTGGAAAGTGGCCTATGCTGACTTCGTGACGGCCATGATGGCCTTCTTCATGTTGATGTGGCTGTTGAACGCGACGACGGAAAAGCAACGTAAAGGCATCGCGGATTACTTTAATCCAACGATTGCAATCGCGCGGGAATCGGGCGGCGGCACCGATGTGCTGAACGGCAACTCAACCAATGTCGAACAGACGTTAACCTCTGACGGCACCGGTGCAGCGCAGCAAGAACCTGCGGAAAAAAACAAAGCAAACGGCGCGGATGTAAACTCTGACGAAAACGGTGCCTTGGCCGAACAGGCAATGATGACCTCTGTTGAACAGGTGCTGAAGGCCCACGGCGGCGAAAGCATGACGATGGAGCGGTTGTTGCGACATGTGGTCACCCGCGTGACCGATGAAGGTCTGGTCATTGAAATTTTTGACCTGCCCGACGCCCCTTTGTTCGAAGCCGATACCGCCGAACCGCGCGGCGAAACTCGCAAAGTCGCGGCCCTTATCGCCGAGGTTTTGGCGCTGGCGCAAAACGACATCGCGGTGAATGGCCATGTGCGCACCCTGCCGATTACCTTGAAAGACAACCCGTCTTGGCAACTGTCGACCGACCGCGCCGAAGCAATGCGTCTGCTGTTGGAAGGCTATGGCGTTGCCACGCAGCGCATGGCGCGGATCAGCGGACATGCCGACCGCAAGCCTGCAACGCAGGACCCGACCGCCATTCGCAACAATCGTCTGGAAATTATTCTGCTGCGCAAAGACAGATGAGATCGATCAAATTTGAACTGTTAGGGTGATCTTAAGGCGCATGGCGCAGGCTTGGTGCAACACGACCAAGGCCGCAGAAAGGCGCTTTCCATGACGATTTCCTCTTCGCTAAATGCCGGGGTGGCGGGGCTGAACGCAAACGCCAACCGTCTTGCGACGATTGCTGACAAT
This sequence comes from Pseudorhodobacter sp., assembly GCA_024641255.1. Classification (GTDB taxonomy): domain Bacteria; phylum Pseudomonadota; class Alphaproteobacteria; order Rhodobacterales; family Rhodobacteraceae; genus Cypionkella. The sequence continues at coordinate 1,672 of JAHEDL010000197.1, read as the reverse complement.
ATTGCCAACTCTTCGACCTATGGCTATCGGCGCGCCCAGACCGATTTCCATTCGGTTGTGGCGCAGGGCAATTCGACCGTCAGCTATGCTGCAGGCGGCGTTCGCACCACGAATATTCGGTTGATTGACAATAGTGGCCCGCTGGTTGGCACCACAAACGCAACCGATCTTGCGGTGTCTGGCCGCGGTTTTCTGCCGGTTAGCACGATTGGCGCGATTTCTGCCGCCGATCCCACGCCGCCGATCTCGCTAGTGACTACGGGGTCGTTTCGGCCGGATGCCAATGGCATTTTGCGCACCGATACCGGGCTGGTGCTGATGGGGTGGCCGGCAAATAACGACGGATCGATTGGCAATGTGCCGCGCGATTCGATGGCAGGGCTGCAACCGGTGCAGCTTAATTCAAACCAGTTTGTCGCCAGCCCGACGACGGAAATGCGGCTTGGTATCAACCTGCCCGCGTCAGAAACGCGGGCGGGCGAATCCGGTGCCTCGCATGAAGTTCTGGTTGGGTACTATGGCAACCTTAGCACCTCGGAAACCATTGCCGTTACCTTTACACCCACAGTTCCGGCAACGGGTGCGTCAAATACCTGGACCATGACGCTGCGCGATAGCGCTTCGAACGATGCTATCATTGGCGAGTATAGGTTGCAGTTTGATGGCTCGCAGGCCGCCGGTGGCACTTTGGCAAGTGTTACGGCGGTTTCTGGCGGCGTCTACGATGCGACAACGGGCACCATTCCGCTGACCGTCGGTGGCGGCACCATCAGCCTTGATGTTGGCAAGATCGGCATGCCCAACGGTATGACGCAGCTGTCAGACAGCTTTTCACCTTCGGACATTACAAAAAACGGTTCGCCGGTAGCCAGCCTTACCTCGGTCGAGGTGGATGAACAGGGCAAACTTTACGCGATTTATGATCAAGGCTTCAGCCGCTGCATCTATCAGATTCCGGTTGTCGATGTGCCAAACCCCAATGGCCTGACCGCGCTAAGCGACCAAACCTATGAGGTGTCATCGGCCTCTGGCGCCTTCTATCTGTGGGATGCGGGCGATGGCCCGACCGGGTCGGTTCTGGGATTTTCACGCGAAGAATCGGCCACCGACGTTGCGGCCGAACTGACCTCGTTGATTCAAACTCAGCGGGCCTATTCGTCGAACGCCAAGGTCATCCAGACCGTGGATGAAATGCTGCAAGAAACCACCAATATCAAACGATAGGGGGCATAGATGTCGATCAGCGGTAGCTTTTCTTCTGCGCTTTCCGGCCTGACTGCCGCCGCCCGCGCGGCCGAGATTGTGTCGTCGAACATCGCAAACGCGATGACTGACGGCTATGGTCGGCGTGAGCTAACCCTAAGCGCCCGCGTCATTGGCGGGGCGGGGCAGGGCGTTATGGTTGGCGGTGTCACCCGCCGGTCTGATCCGGTGGTCATCGGCGACCGCCGCCTTGCCGATGCTGCCAGCGGCGCGCGCGACACCACAGCCAAATTTCTTAACCGGCTGGAAAGCATTGTCGGGTCGCCCGACGATTCAACGTCGCTGAATAGTCGGATTGCCGACTTTGATACCGCCTTGCTAGAGGCAACGTCGCGCCCTGAATCCGAACCGCGTCTGGCCAATGTGATGCAGACAGCAAAAGCGCTTGCCGCGCATATCGCGGACGCTG
>JAHEDL010000195.1 GCA_024641255.1 Pseudorhodobacter sp. | reverse complement strand
GCGTTCATCCAGGCCTATGTTTTCACCATCCTGACCTGCGTTTACCTGAAAGATGCCCTGCATCCGGGCCACTAAGCGCACGTTCTAACCCTATCTACCCTATTCCATCGTAAGGAGAATATCATGGAACTCGTCGCAGCAGCAGCTATCGGCAAATTCATCGGCGCTGGTCTGGCCGCTATCGGTTCGGGCGCAGCAGCTATCGGTGTTGGCAACGTGGCTGGCAACTTCCTGGCAGGCGCTCTGCGCAACCCGTCGGCAGCTGGTTCGCAAACCGCGACCCTGTTCATCGGTCTGGCCTTCGCAGAAGCTCTGGGGATCTTCTCGTTCCTCGTCGCTCTGCTGCTGATGTTCGCCGTCTGATCTGAATTTCGCATCCTTACGGTCAGGGATGTCGCCATCGCGCGGCATCCCTGAAAATCCTAAAGGGTCCGACGGAGGACAATATGGCGACCACCACAGAGACCACCGCAGCGGTGGCAAACGCCGCAGAGGCAGGCCACGAGGCCGCTAAGGCAGGTATGCCGCAGCTGGATTTCTCGACCTTCCCGAACCAGATCTTCTGGCTTCTTGTCACGCTTGTCGTGATGTATTTCGTGCTGTCCCGCATTGCTCTGCCGCGCATCGGTGGTGTGTTGGCAACGCGTAAAGGCACGATCCTTAACGATCTTTCCGCAGCTGAAGAGCTGAAGGCAAAGGCCGTTGCCGCCGAAAAGGCCTATAACGAAGCGCTGGTTTCCGCCCGCGCCGAGGCAGGCAAGATCGTCGCGGCTGCCAAGGCTGACATTCAGGCTGACCTGAACGCTGCCATTGCCAAGGCTGATGCCGAAATTGCCGCCAAATCGGCAGAATCGGAAAAGCGGATTGGCGAAATTCGCGCCGGTGCCGTCGAGGCTGTGACCGAAGTTGCCAAAGACACCGCCAAGGAATTGGTGGCTGTGTTGGGTGGCAAGGCTGATGCCAAAGCGATTACCGCTGCCGTCACCGCGCGGCTGAAAGGGTAAGACCATGAAGAATATCTTTCTGTTCGTCGCCCTTCTGGCCATTGTTGTGGTTCTTACCGGCAACACCCATGGCGCACCGCTGCTGAGCCTGCACAACACCAACTTCGTCGTGCTGCTGGCGTTCATCGTCTTCATCGCAATCTTGCTGAAGGCAAATGTTCCCGGCAAACTGTCCAGCGTTCTTGACGCGCGGGCAGCAGGTATCAAGGCTGAACTCGACGAGGCAAAAGCCCTGCGCGAAGAAGCCAAGGCGCTGTTGGCGTCTTACGATGCCAAGCACAAAGAAGTGCAAGAGCAGTCGGCCCGCATCATCGCTTCCGCCAAGGAAGAGGCTGAGGCTGCTGCAAAGCAAGCCAAAGAAGATCTGAAACTGTCGATCGCGCGCCGCTTGGTTGCTGCGGAAGACCAGATCGCTTCGGCCGAGGCTTCGGCTTTGCGCCAAGTGCGCGAGCAGGCTGTTGCTGTTGCAATTGCTGCGGCTGGCGAAGTGCTTGCCAAGCAAGCAACCGCCGAAAGCGCTGCTGCATCGATTGATGCTGCAATCGCCCAAGTGGACGCCAAGTTCCACTAAGCTTTGCGAAAAACTATATGAGAACGCCCGGTCTTGCGCCGGGCTTTTTCATTTGGACTGTTCGTGTTCCAGCCGCAGCCGGGCGATTTCTTCGTGCCGCGCCGCTTTGATTTGATCCGACATCGCGGTTTCAACAAAGTTCAAATGCGCCTCGACCGCCGCGCGCGCCGCTTTTGGGTCGCGCGATTGGATCGCCTGCAAAATCTGCCGATGCTGTTCCAGAAGTTGATAGCGGGTCGGGCGGTTTTTGAACATGATCTGGCGATTGTAAAACACCCCCTGCCGCAGCAGATCATACATTGACCGCATCATATGCAGCATCACCACGTTGTGGCTGGCTTCGATGATCGCCATGTGGAAATTCGCATCCAACTGCGCCTCGTCGGATGGGTCGCGCTTTTGGTGGGCGGCTTCCATTTTCGCAAAGATCGCGGCGATGACGTGCAGATCGGTGTCAGAGCCAAGCCGCGCGGCGCGTTCGGCGGCCAAGCCTTCCATGTCACGGCGGAACGCCAGGTAGTCAAACACCGCTTCGTCATGGCTGGCAAACAGGCTGACCAAGGCCGGTGAAAACGCAGACCCCAGCACATCTGCCACAAAGATGCCGGCGTTCGGCCGGCTTACCAACAGCCCGCGCGCTTGCAGATCCGCAATCGCGTCACGCAGCGATGGGCGCGATACGCCCATGCGGTCCGACAACTCGCGTTCAGAGGGCAGGCGTTCGCCGGGTTGCAGAATACCGCGCAGGATCAGCAGTTCGATCTGATGCACGACCGAAAGGGACAGTTTTTCAGCTTCGATCTTTCGGAAGGGCATAGCTCACCTATAACTGGTCCGAACATATGACCAATTACTGCGGTTCTCAACGCAAAAGGGCCAAGGGTTTCCCCTTGGCCCCGTCGTTGGCATTTTGCCGATGTTACATCGTCGGGCGGATGACGATTTCCACGCGACGGTTCTGCGCCCGGCCTTCGACGGTCAGGTTCGACGCGATGGGTTGATCTTCGCCACGGCCATAGGCCGCGATCCGGCCATTCGGCACACCGCTTTCGCGCAGCACGTTGGCAACCGAAACGGCGCGGCGCTGCGACAGGTCTTGGTTGTAGGCCGCCGAACCAGAGTTGTCGGTGTGGCCGATCACTTCGATCGTGCTGTTGGGGTAGCGCAGCAGCGAGCTTGCAACCGCCTTGATGTCGCGGCTCAAATCGGGGCGCAGGGTGGCGCTGTCGGTGGCGAACAGCACGTCTTGCGGCATGTTCACAACGAGATATTGGCCGTTATTGGTGACCGAAATGTTCGAGTTGCCAATCGAGCCGCGCAGATCAGCGGCTTGGGCATCAAGCGTCGACCCGATCGCACCGCCAACGGCAGCACCCATAACGCCACCGACCACAGCTTTGGCCAACTTATCATCACCCTTTTGGCTTGCCCCGGCCAGCGCACCGATCATGCCACCAACAATGGCACCATTGGTCGCACGCGCATTCGGGTTGTTCGGATAGGCGTTCGGGTCGACGCAAGCGGTCAGCGCCATCAAAGCGACGGTTGAAAGAAGGATTGGGGTTTTAAGCTTCATGTGCTGCCTCGTATTTTTTCGGGGGCCAGTGCGGGCCTCGGCACCATTTATAACAGGCTTCGCAGGGCTGGGACAGGCTTCGCCATGCCGCGGCAGGTTTCCGCCCATCACGATGCGATGAGCGCATCTTCGCGCGCGGCCTCCCAGGCCAAAATGGCGCGCTTCACCGGCAGACCCCAATGGTAGCCACCCAAGCCGCCCGATTTGCGCAAGGCGCGGTGACAAGGCACCAGCAAGCTGATCGGATTGCGTCCCACGGCGGTTCCAACAGCCCGCTGTGCTGTTGGATGGCCCACGGCACCGGCAAGCTCGGAGTAGGTCGTGACGCGGCCAGACGGCACGTGCAGCAGAGCCTCCCACACCTTAAGCTGAAACGGTGCGCCGATCAGGTGCAGGCGGGCGGCTCGGCCGGCCAAAGCGGCCTCTGCCTGTGCCGCAATGCTTTGATCTTCGATAAAATGGGCTTTGGGCCAGCGCGAGGTTAGATCCTGCATCGACCAGGTGCGGCCGAATTCTTCGGTAAAGCCCAAGCCGCAGATGCCGCGATCTGTGGCCATCACCAGCGCCTCGCCAAAGGCTGTGGCGACATAGGCCCAGCGGATCGTCAAGCCTTCGCCCGCGGCCGCATATTCGCCGGGGCTCATCGCTTCCCAGGTTAGAAACAGGTCGTGCAAGCGGCCACCACCCGACAGCCCCGCTGAATGTGCCGTTTCCAACACCGTAAAGCGGTCCGCGAGCAAGCGGCGCGCGTGATCCAAGGTCAGGTATTGCTGATACCGCTTCGGCGATACGCCGACCCATTGCGAGAATGTGCGCTGAAAATGCGCCGGGCTCATGCCAATTTCGGCAGCAAGCTTGTCCAGCGTCAGGCCCGGCCCCGCCGCGTCGATGATCTTAAGCGCGCGGGCAATAACGGCGTAATGATAGGCTGGGCTTTGATCGGTCATTGCAGTCTCCTTCCTTGCCAACCTAAGCATTGCGGTTCGGTTGCGCGACCCGTTTCCTGCGGGAAAGCTTGCCCCACGCCCTGCCTTCGGGCATATCCAGCGCATGACACGCCAGCTTGATTACCCCGCAATGAAGCGAATCTTCAGCCGGTTCCAAGAGTTGGAGCCAGAGCCGAAGGGTGAGCTAGAGCATGTAAACGCCTTCACCTTGGTTGTGGCCGTGGCGCTTTCGGCGCAGGCAACCGATGTTGGGGTGAACAAGGCCACGCGCAAGCTGTTTCAGATTGCCGATACGCCGGCAAAGATGCTGGCCTTGGGCGAAGACGGTGTGATCGAGCATATCAAGACCATCGGGCTTTACCGCAACAAGGCCAAGAATGTGATCAAGCTATGCCAACTGCTGATCGACAAGTTCGACGGTGAGGTGCCGTCCAGCCGCGCCGCGCTGCAATCCTTGCCGGGGGTGGGGCGCAAGACGGCGAATGTGGTGTTGAACATGTGGTTCCATCAGCCCGCGCAGGCGGTGGACACCCACATCTTCCGCGTCGGCAATCGCAGTGGCATCGCACCGGGCAAGGATGAAGTGGCGGTTGAACGCGCCGTCGAAGACAACGTGCCCGCCGAATTTCAACAACATGCGCATCACTGGCTAATCTTGCATGGCCGGTATATCTGCGTGGCGCGCAAACCCAAATGCGGCATCTGCCCGATCGCCGAAGATTGCTTGTACGAGGATAAGACCGAATGAAACGCTA
>JAHEDL010000191.1 GCA_024641255.1 Pseudorhodobacter sp. | reverse complement strand
CGCGGCGCAACCCAATACCGAACTGCGGGTGGTGCGGTTTGGCGATGGCCCGGAAGATGCCGGAACTTTGGCAATGACCGCCTTGGCGCAAGCCATTGCCGAAGAACCGCGCGCGCGCATTGCCGGCAGCATTCTGATAACCGACGGGCAAGTGCATGATCTGGGCCTTGCCCCCGCCTTGCCCGCACCGTTGCAAGTGTTGCTGACCGGCAAGGCAACCGACTGGGATCGGCGGCTGATCATCTCGGAAGCGCCCGCCTTCGCGATTTTGGGCGAAGAGTTCAAACTGAAGCTGAAAGTCGAAGACCAAGGGGCTGCGCCCGCCAACGCCGGCGCGACCGTGGCGCTGACAATCGCCGTCGATGCCGATGCGCCGATGACCTTCGAAATTCCGGTCAACGAAGACATGGAACTGCCGGTGCGCCTGCCGCATGCCGGGATGAACGTGCTGCAGTTTTCGGTCGCCCCGGTGGCGGGCGAATTGACCGACCGCAACAATACCGCAGTGGTGCAGATCAATGGCGTGCGCGACCGGTTGCGGGTGCTTTTGGTGTCTGGCGAACCGCACGCGGGCGAACGGGTCTGGCGCAATCTGCTGAAATCCGACCCCAGCGTTGATCTGGTGCATTTCACCATTCTGCGCCCGCCGGAAAAACAAGATGGCGTGCCGGTGGAAGAACTGTCGCTGATCGCCTTTCCGACCCGCGAATTGTTTGTCGAAAAGATCAAGGATTTCGATCTGATCATCTTCGACCGCTATCGGATGCGCGGCATCCTTCCGATGGAATATATTGATAATGTTGTGCAATATGTAAAACAGGGCGGCACGGTTCTGGTTGCGGCCGGGCCGGAATTTGGCGCGGTTGACAGCCTTTGGCGTTCGCCATTGGCCGAAATTTTGCCGGTTGAACCCACATCGCGGGTTATCGAAGAAGGCTTTCGGCCAAAGGTGACCGATCTGGGCAAACGCCATCCGGTGACAGAGGGCCTAGAGGCTTTGGCGCCGAAAGACGGCTGGGGCCGCTGGTTCCGCCTGATCGACGTGACGCCGCTGCGCGGTCAGGTGTTGATGTCTGGCCCGCAAGACAAGCCGCTGTTGGTGCTGGACCGTGTTGAACAGGGCCGCATCGCGGTGTTGGCGTCAGATCAGGCTTGGCTGTGGGGGCGCGGCTATGAAGGCGGCGGGCCACAGTTGGAACTGCTGCGGCGGTTGGCGCATTGGATGCTGAAAGAACCAGAGCTTGAAGAAGAGGCGCTGTCGGCCACCGCAAAGGGCGACGTGCTGACGATCACCCGCCGCACTTTGGCCGATCACCCGCCGGAAGAACTGACGATCACCGGGCCGGACGGCGCGGTTGCAACGCTTACGCTGCCGCAGACCGGGCCGGGCAAATACAGCGCCGATTGGAAAGCGCCTGCGCTGGGGCTTTACCGGCTGCAGCAAGGGGATCTGGTGCGGGTGGTGGCTGTTGGACCCGCCGCGCCGCGTGAATTCGTGGAAACCTTGGCAAGCGGCCTTGGGCTAACCCCGACAGTTGCAACCCTGCAAGGCGGCATTTTGCGGATCGAAGACGGCCTGCCAGCCGTTCGTGCTGTGCGCGAAGGCCGTCCGGCTGCAGGGCGCGGCTGGATCGGGATCACCCCGCGCGGGGCCTATGTCACCGAAGATTTGCGGGTTTCGCCGCTTGCGCCAAGCTGGCTGATGCTGGTGCTGGCGGCGGCGCTTGCCGTGGCGGCGTGGCTGATGGAAGGCCGCAACGTCAGGCGTCAGGGGTAAGCGTGCGCAACATGATCTGGCGCGAGGCGGAAGCAAACTCGCGCCGGATCAACACCGCCGAAGTGACCCCAACGGTCAGCAGCAACCAATACGGCCCCAGCAGCCAGCCAAGCGAGCCAAGCGCGAAATAAATCGAATGCAGGCCGCGGTTGAAGCTTTTGGCGGCAGTGATGTTCACCTCGCCAGCCTGATCGGCGCGAAAGGTCGCCATCGGGTCATCCGCCTCGTTCGGGGCCGCCGCCATCAGAATGGCGCAGTAGCCGAACAGCCGATGCGACCAGATGAATTTCAGCACCGCATTGGCCAGAAACGCAACCACCAGCAGCACCCGCACCTGAAACCCGGTAGCATCAGTTGGCAGCGTCAGATCGCGCGCCAAGCCCAGCACCATTGACGGATTGCCCAGCAAGGCAATGCCGCCACCAATCGCAATCATCGAGGCCGATGCGAAAAACGCGGTGCCTTGGCGCAGGTTATCCAGAATCGTCGCGTCAAAGATGCGCGGCTCGCGGGTTACAAACTGCCGCATCCATTCCCGCCGATAGCGCACCATCAACATGCTGACCGATGGATGCTTGGCGGGCGGATGTTCGATGAACCACCCGATTCCCAGCCACAGCAACAGGGTAACCGCCAAGGCGGTGGCGTCAGGCAGGCCGAACGGGCCGATGCGAAGTATGCTTTCCATCGCAAAAGTTTACGAACTTGCCGGACGCCGCGAAAGGGGCAAGATCGGCCCCGCACCGAACATTCCGCGACTTGCAGCGCGCTTGGCTGCATGTGCGGCTTGTAGCGCCGGTAATTTGGTTATATTTTCTTACCAAAAGGAGGCGATGATGGATATGCCGACCCCAAACGCCGCGATTCTGGCGCGCAAATCTTTAATCGCCACCCGCTTGCGGGGTGTGCTGCCTGCCGATGCGGTCATCATAGATCCCGCCGAAACCCGCGCCTATGAATGCGATGCGCTGTCGGCCTATGCGTGCGCGCCGATGGTCGCCGTGTTGCCGCGAACGACCGAAGAGGTTGCCGCAGTGCTGCGGATTTGCCACGAAGAAGGCGTGCCGGTGGTGCCGCGCGGCTCTGGCACCAGCCTTGCGGGCGGGGCGCTGCCGACGGCAGACTGCGTGATTCTGGGCGTGGCCCGGATGAATGCGGTGTTAGAAACCGATTACGACAACCGCTTTATCCGCGTGCAATCGGGCCGCACCAACCTGTCGGTGACAGGCGCGGTCGAAGCCGATGGCTGGTTTTATGCCCCCGATCCTTCCAGCCAGCTGGCCTGCGCAATTGCGGGCAATGTCGCGATGAATTCGGGCGGGGCGCATTGCCTGAAATACGGCGTGACCACCAATAATCTGTTGGGCGTCACGCTGGTGCAAATGGACGGCACCATTGTTACCGTGGGCGGGCCTTGGGCCGAAACCGCCGGCATCGACCTGCTGGGGGTGATCTGCGGGTCCGAAGGCCAGTTGGGCGTTGTCACCGAAGCCACCTTGCGCATTCTGCCAAAACCCGAAGGCGCCAGGCCGGTTCTGGTGGGGTTTGACAGCAACGAAGTGGCGGGCACCTGCGTGTCCGACATCATCAAGGCCGGGCTGCTGCCGGTTGCCATCGAATTCATGGATCGCCCCTGCATCCGCGCCACCGAGGCGTTTGCCAAGGCCGGATACCCCGATTGCGAAGCCCTGCTGATCATCGAAGTCGAAGGCTCAGACGCCGAAATCGCCGAACAATTGGCGCGCATCCGCGACATTGCCAATCGCCATAATCCGGTAGAATTCCGCGAAGCCGCCGATGAAGATCAGGCCAAACGCATCTGGCTTGGCCGCAAATCGGCCTTTGGCGCGATGGGGCAGATCAACGACTATATGTGTCTGGATGGCACGATTCCGGTGTCATCCCTGCCCTATGTGCTGCGCCGGATTGGCGAAATGAGCACGCAGTTTGGCCTTGATGTCGGCAACGTCTTTCACGCGGGCGACGGCAACCTGCATCCGCTGATCTTGTTCAACGCCAACAAACCCGGCGACTTGGCACTGTGCGAAGCGTTTGGCGCCGAAATCTTGAAACTCTGCGTCGAAGTCGGAGGCTGCCTGACGGGCGAACACGGGGTCGGAATTGAAAAGCGCGATCTGATGAAGGTGCAGTTTTCTGGTGTCGATCTGGAAGCGCAACTGCGGGTCAAAGATGTCTTCGACCCAAAGTGGCTGCTTAATCCGGCCAAGGTGTTCCCGCTGGATGTCACCGAAAGCCGCCGTGCCGGATAACAGCGCCGCAACCTGCTGCCCACAGTGCATTGGTTTTCCGCGCCAAAGCATAGTCTTAAGGACATTTTCGCCAAGATGAAGGTCGAAGCCATGCAACCTGCAACCGAAGTCGAGCTTGCCGAATATGTGCGCGCCGCAACCGGCCCTTTGGCGATTGTCGGCGGTGGCACCCGCGCGATCGGCGCGGTGGTTGGTCAACCGCTGCACACTGCGGGTCTTTCCGGCATCGAGCTTTACGAACCCGGCGCGCTGACCTTGGTGGCCAAGGCCGGAACGCCGGTGGCGGAAATTACCGCGCGTCTGGCATCTGAACGCCAGCGACTGGGCTTTGAAGTGCCGGATTTGCGCGCCGTGTTGGGCCGCAGTGGCACCTCGACCATCGGCGGGGTGGTTGCCAGCAACGCGTCTGGCCCGCGCCGGGTGCAAGTGGGCGGCTGCCGGGATGCGCTTTTGGGCGTGCGCTTTGTCGATGGCCGTGGCGAGGTGGTGAAGAACGGTGGCCGGGTGATGAAGAATGTCACCGGCTATGATCTGGTCAAGCTGATGGCCGGTGCGCGTGGCAGCTTGGGGGTGCTGACCGAGGTCAGTTTCAAGGTGCAGGCCATGCCCGAAGCCGAAGCCACGCTTGCCTGCGACTGTGACGCGGCGGCAGGTTTGGCAGATTTGCGCAAGGCGTTGGCATCGCCGTTTGATGTCTCGGGCGCGGCATGGATCAACGGTCGCGCCTTGCTGCGCATTGAAGGCATGGCAGGGTCTGTTGCCTATCGCGCCGAACGGCTGCGTGCGCTGTTGCCCGGATGGCAGCAGGCCACAGCAG
>JAHEDL010000186.1 GCA_024641255.1 Pseudorhodobacter sp. | reverse complement strand
ACAATTTTCAGCTTGTGCTAGGGCGTTTCGCGAATCTGCGTTAGCATGAAACCTCAACCTTAGGAGGATCGCATGACCAAACACCTTGCAGATCATCGCAACGCACCCGGGGCGGGGCGGTTGAAACACTTTCTACGCATCGCCCGTGATCGGTCTGATGCCGCTTGGCGCAGCGTTTGGCAGCGACCGCGCGAAACCGGGCCGCAAAATCAGCGGCTGGTGGAATATGTGCGGATCGAGCGGGGGCGGCTTTCGTAGCTTTGTTTCAGCCCGATCTGGCCATTAGCGGGCTTTCCGCCGATGGCCAGATGGGTGCTTGACCATTCCTGTCAAACCCCTGACTCTTGCAACCAAAAGAGCAGGCAATGACCCGGATTCTTATCAGCCTTTTCCTTGTTTTATTGACGGCCTGCACCCCGCGCGGAACCGTTACGCTTGACCCGGCGGCAGCGCGGGTGGGGCAGGTTGAGAAGATCTTTATCGGCACCACGCGGCAGCAAGAGCAGGACGGCTCTTTCGGCAGCCATCGGTCAGAGCAGGTGCGCTTTGCGCGCTATGATATTTCGGTGCCGCCAGAGCGGAAACTGGGCGAGATCAATTGGCCGCCGCGGCATGGCACGGCGAACCCGAAGCGGCATTTCCTGACCACGGATCAGATCGTGTATCAAAACGACACGCTGTTTCGGCAAGATTTGCGGGCGCAGCTTTCCGCGAATGGCGGCGAAGCGGTGATCTTTGTGCACGGCTATAACAACAACTTCTCGGAAGGGGTGTATCGGGTCGCGCAATTTGCGCATGATCTGAAGCTGCCCGGTGCGGTGGTTCATTATGCTTGGCCGTCGGCGGCAGAGCCGTTGGGCTATGCCTACGACCGCGACTCGGCGCTGTTTGCGCGGGATGGGTTGGAATCTTTGCTGCACGAGGTTGCGGCGGCGGGGGCGAAGCGGATCTTGCTGGTGGCGCATTCGATGGGCGCGGGCCTGACCGTCGAGGCGCTGCGGCAGACTGCGATCCGGGGTGACCGGCACACGCTTGATATGATCGGCGGGGTAATCTTGATTTCGCCCGATATCGACGTCGACGTGTTCCGCCGGTCGGCGCATGAGATGGGCGGGTTGCCGCAGCCGTTCGTTATCTTTGGGTCGGACCGCGACAAGTTCTTGCGGCTTTCGGCGCTGCTGACCGGGCAGGAAGAGCGGTTGGGGTCGCTTTCGGATGTGTCAAAGGTGGCGGATCTGAATGTGACGTTCATGGATGTCAGCGAGTTTTCGGAAGGGGCGGGGCATTTCACCATGGGGGATTCCGCCGCGTTGATCTTGCTGATGGACCGGATTGCCGATGTTGAGGGCGCGTTTGAAAATGATCGCCGGTCGCGCGTGGGGCTGCTGCCAGGGGTGGTATTGACGGTGCAAAATGCGACCCAGATTGTGCTGCATCCGGTGGCTGGGGTGGCGTCTGATTTTGCGCGCTGATCCGGTGTCGCACAGTGCGACACGAAAGCGTCTTATATAGATCAATAGGTTAGCAGGGGGTCTTTCAGACTTTGTTAACCTTTGCGCCGCGAGTTAGCGGCGGCGCAGATAGATGTAATAGGCGCCAGAGCCGCCGTGTTTCAGATGCGCTTCGGAAATTTGCAGCACGGCTGGACCAAGCGGCGGCAGGCGAAGCCACTGTGGCACCTGATGGCGCAGCGCGCCCATGCGTTGCGGGATTGGGCCAATGTCTTGCCCGCGTTTGCCTTTGCCGGTGATCACCAGAACCAAGCGCAGCCCGGCGGACTGCGCGTTTAAGATAAAGCGGATCAGTTCGGGGTGGGCTTCGGACAGGGTAAGGCCGTGCAGGTCAATCCGCGCCTCTGGCACCAATTTGCCACGAGTCATCTTTCCGTGGGTTTTTGCATCCATCTGCAACGGCGCGGCGGCAAGGCTTTCTGACAGGCTGGGCGCCAGATCAAGCGCGGGTTTGACGCGGGCCTTTTCGCCCAAGCGAAACAGCGGCAAACGCGGATGGGTCACCGACGGCGCGGGCGCTGCGGTTTCAGGCGATGGTAAATGCGGTTTCGGCTCTATCTGCTTCAGAAACACATGGCCCATCGGATGCAGCGGCTTGGCCGTGCGCGCGACCGCCTGCCAGATTTCTTCTTCCTCGGGGCGCAGGGTGCGACGGCGAGCCACGGATCAACCCTCTGGCAACATGACGTAGGCCCGGTCGATCGGCAAAAGCAGGATCATCCGGCCCGCGTCTTTGATCGTGCCAGCGGCATCGCCCGCCGCATCGCCGGTGCCGTAAAAGATATCAGCGCGCTGCGGGCCTTTGATGGCCCCGCCGGTGTCTTGCGCCACCATCAGACTGCGCAGCGGGGTATCGCCCGCCTTTTCGATCCAAACCGGCACACCCAGCGGCGTGAAATCGGGGTCGATGGCAACCGAGCGCAGCGGGGTAATTGACCGTCCCATCGCGCCAATCGGGCCTTTGTCGGACGGCAAATCGGAAATCGTGCGGAAGAACACATAAGACGGATTGACGTTAAGCAGGGCATTGCCCGCCATCGGGTTGCCCCGCACATAGGCGCGAATGTCTTGCGCGGAGACCTGATCGGGGGTGCGCATGCCGCGCGCGATCATTTCTTGACCGACAGAGCGATAGGAATGGCCGTTGCGGCCCGCATAGCCGACGCGAATGGTGTGGCCATTGGTCATGTGAATCCGGCCAGAGCCTTGGATTTGAAGAAAAAACACCTCTACCGGATCATCCAGCCACGCAATTTCAAGCCCACGCCCCCTCAAAGCACCGCTTTCGATGGCGGCGCGATCATAGAAGATCTGACCATCTTTAAGCTCTGGCGGGCGGGCATAGATTGGATAGGCAAAGCGCGCGGTGCGCACCGGCGAGCCTTTGAGTTCGGGTTCAAAATAGCCGGTGAACAGCGCCGGGGGATCACCGATCAACACTGGCTTGAACATCAGTTCAAAGAACGCCTTGGCCGAGGCATCGCTGGCATTGGCATCGGCGGCAAGTTTGCAGATTGGCTGCCAATCTGGCGCGTCAAACGTATCGCAGGTCTGCAAAAACGCCGTCAGCGCCGCTTGATGATTGTCATCTGCCCAGCCATCAAGATTTTCAAAATCCAGCACCTGCGCCGTGGCCGACGTTGTGGTCATTGCCACCACCATTGCACAGGCGCAAAGCAAGGCACGCATAGACCCCCGCTATTCGCCAGTGGCCACAAGTTGCCAGTTAGGATCTTGCACGCCCATGCGCCGCGAGAACGTCCAGGCATCGCGCTGGCGCTTCACTTCTGTGGTGGAGCCTTCGACGATGGTTCCGGCAGCATCGCGCACGGCCGAGGTCAATTCGCCGGTAAACCGCACGGTGATTTCAGCGGTGCGCGAGGCGTTGTCGAATTCGGCTTCGGTCAGGGTCAGATCGCGGATACCCAGAAAGCTGGCATCAACCGAATGGCCGTCGCGTTTGCGGGCGGCAATGGCTTCGGCAAAGCTGGCTTCGACTTCGTCGGCCAAGAAGGGGCGAATCTGATCAATATCGCCGCGTTCAAACGCCATCAGGATCATCTCATACGCGCCACGAGCGCCGCGCAGGAACTCGCCAACATTGAAGCCCGGCTCTGCCGCTTTCATCGCGGCAAGGGCGCTGGCGGTGGCGCTGCCTTCGGGGGCATGATCGGTGATGTCGGGGTCGACGCCACCTTCGATGACTTCGAAATTGCGCTTGGCGCTTGGCTTTGCGGCCGCCATCGGCAGCGGCGGCTTTTCAAAGCCTTCGCGGGAACCGAGAACAGACCGAAGTTTCAGGATCAAGAACACGGCGATCCCGGCCAAAACCAGCAATTGAATGATAGAATTCATCAGACGCCTCGAAACGGGCCCGGGGGGTTGGTGATCCGGGCGTTGGAGCCTTATGTAGGTGTTGGGTCTGCCTAAGTCTACCATTTGAGGCAGAGATTGCACGAGAGGGACGGAGATGAGGGTGTTTGCACTGCTGTTGCTGTGGCCGTTGCTGGAAATTGGGCTGTTTGTGGTGGTTGGCGGGGCGATTGGGCTGTGGCCGACGCTGGCGGTGGTGTTGGGCACGGGCGTTCTGGGCGTTGCGCTGATACGGTGGCAGGGCATGGGCGTGCTGCGTGATTTGCAGCAAAACGGCGCGGTTGACCCGATTTCGCCCATCGCGCACGGCGCGTTGATCTTGCTGGGCGGGTTTTTGTTGATCCTGCCGGGGTTCTTTACCGATGTGTTGGGGCTGATGCTGATGATCCCGCTGGTTCGACGCGGTTTGATTGCGGCGCTGGGGCCACGCATACAGGTGCAAGGCTTTGCCGCCAGCCGGTTTCGGCGTGATCCTGCCGAAGATTGGGTTGACGCCGAGTATGAAGAGGTGGTGCCGGACCGCGACAAGATCGGCGGGCCATCGAAATGGTCGAGGCATTGAGGCGCAAGCCGTGACCTGATAGGAAGGCGCAGGTCTTTTGGGGAGTGGTCTTATGGCCGAAGAAAATAGCGGCGCGCCGCAGATCAAGATGTCGGTTCTGGCGCAGTTTGTCCGCGACATGTCGTTCGAAAACATGGTGGCGCAAAAGGGTCTGACGGCCAGCGACGTGCAGCCCGATATTCAGGTGCAGGTCAGCCTTGATGCGCGCAAGCGGTCGCAGGATCACCAGTTTGACATCATCACCAAGTATAAGGTGACGTCGAAAAACAAGGTGAACGGCGACACGCTGTTCCTGTTGGAGGTCGACTACGGCGGGATTTTCCATGTCGAAGGCGTGCCGGACGAGCAGCTGCACCCGTTCTTGCTGATCGAATGCCCGCGCCTGATGTTCCCGTTTGTGCGCCGGATCATTTCGGATGTGACCCGCGA
>JAHEDL010000183.1 GCA_024641255.1 Pseudorhodobacter sp. | reverse complement strand
TCAAGGTTCAAATTTCGCAACACCGCCAAAGAACTGCGGTTCAAGGTGAAAGATTTTGAAAGGTCGCGTATCGCGACCTCTCCCCGACGGGTTTTTTCCTGCACGGTCATCGCGACTCTCAGTTGGTGGTCGGGCTATCGCCCGAAACAAACAAGATGTCCTTGGCCACAAGCTTGCCCTTTTCAACCGTGCCCTGACGTTCCAGCACATCGACCCAGAACTGAATGTCGCGCTCTACCGGCAGGCCACCGGCCCGCACGCCATACCCGGCAAAAAACTTGGCAACCTCGGCATTTTCACCGCGCTCCGCCAGCACACGGGCAAAGATTTCGCGGGTTTCTTCGGGGTGTTCGCGGGCATAGTCCAAGGCCTTGACCGACCCGTCGACAAAGGCCTTCGCCTCGGCAGGGTGCGCAAGCGTCCAGTCGCGGCGGAACACCACGAAGCCACCGGCAATTTCACCCAGCACATCGGTATCGTCAAACACCGCGCGCAAGCCACCATTTTGCAGCGCCGCACCGGTGAAGGTGGTTTGCCAATAGCCAAAGGCCGACACATCCACCTGTTTCGACCGCAGCACCTGTTCCAGTTGCGGGCCGGGCACCACCACAAGATTTGCCGCATCTTCCGGCAGGGCTTTTTGATGCAGCGCCTCGCGCACCACATAGTCAAGATGCGCGCCCAGCGTGTTGACCGCGATGGTCTTGCCGACAATATCTTCAACCGATTTGATCGGGCTGTCTTCCAGCACATAGAAAACCGATTGCGCCTGATCGTTGATCCCGTTCGACGGATAGGCCGCCACAAAATCATTGCCCGCAGCAATCGAATTCAGCACGGCGGCGGTGGCGGCAGACCCCAGCTCAACGCTGCCCCCGGCCAGCGCCACCAAAGATGCCGGCCCACCTTGGGCATAGCCCACGTTTTCCAAGGTGATGCCAGTGCCATCGAAATAGCCCAGCTCGGCAGCCAGTTCGTGGGCCGAAAGCCCACCTTGGCTGGCCAGATAACGAATATTCACATCAGCCCAGGCGGGGCTAAGCGTCAGCCCCAAAGCGGTGGAAAGGGCAAGGGTGCGCAGATTGAAAGTCATGATATGTCGTCCTTTGTTGGTGAAATCTGGCTTAGTGTGCTGCGACGGCCCAGCGGCAAAGCCGGCGTTGCAGCGTGACAAGGATGAAGTTCGCGGTCAGACCCAGCAGGGCCAGCAAGAAGATCGCCGCGAACATCTGCGGGATTTGAAAGTTGTATTGGGCGTTCATCACCTGAAACCCCAACCCCTTGTTCGCGCCGATCATTTCCGCCGCGATCAGCAGCAAAAGCGCGGTGGTGGCCGACAGGCGCAGACCAACAAAGATCGACGGCACTGATGCGGGCAGCACAACGCGGACAAAGATTGTCAACCGCCGCGCGCCAAAGGTTGTGGCCATTTCAATCAGCTTGCGGTCCACTTCCTTGACGCCACCAACCGTGGCCAAAAGCAGCGGAAACAGCGTGGCCCAAAAGATCACGAAGACCTTCGAAGCCTCGCCCAACCCCAGCAGCAAGATGAACACCGGATACAGCGCCAAAGCCGAGGTTTGGCGGCAAAATTGCAGCATCGGGTCCAGCGCCTGTTCCACCGCGCGGATCTGCCCCATGAACAGCCCCAGCGGAATGCCCAGAACAACGGCAGCCCCAAACGCAATCCCTGCCCGCTGCAGGCTGATGGCGATGTCATCCAGCAACGCCCCGCCCGCAACGCCTTGCCAGGTTGCGGCAAGAATGCTGGTCAGCGGCGGAAACACCGTGGCATTGATCCACCCCGCTTGCGATCCAAACTGCCAAAGCGCCATCACCGCCAGCAGCACACCATAGCGCCGCACCGCCACCCGGCCCGCCACAGCCCCCCGGCGCAGCAAAGCCGCACCGGAAGGCGCATCGCCAAAGCGCGCCCCCGCAGAGGTATCAAGGCTTTGGAAGGTCATCGCCCTACTCCGCCGCGTGAGCTGTGCGGGGCTGCGCCGCCCAGCGGTTGGTCGGAAACGGCAACCCAAGGTTTTCGCGCAAGGTCCGACCTTCGTATTCCGTGCGGAACAACCCGCGCCGCTGCAGTTCCGGGATCACCAGATCGACGAAATCGGTCAGCCCCGTCGGCAACCACGGCGGCAGAATGTTGAAACCATCAGCGGCTTCATTGCTGTGCCATTCCTCCAGCGTATCGGCGATCTGCGCCGCGGTGCCGACCACGGTGAAATGCCCCCGCGCCGACGCAACATGCTGATAAAGCTGACGGATCGAAAAGCCGTTTTCGTCGGCGATCCGCCGGATCAATTCTTGCCGCGACTTCATACCTTCGGTCGGCGGTGCGGGCGGCAACGGCCCATCCAGATCATGCCCGGCAAGATCAAGCGTGCCACCCGTCAACCCGTTCAACAGCGCGATGCCGTCCTCTTCCAGAATAAGGCTGGTCAACCGGTCGTATTTCTCGCGCGCTTCGGCCTCTGTCCGGCCAACAAACGGCGAAACGCCGGGCATGATCAGAATGTGGTCCGGGTTCCGCCCCAAACCACGCGCACGCGATTTGATGTCGCGGTAAAATTCCTGCGCGGTATCAAGCCGCTGATGCGCGGTAAAAATCACCTCGGCGGTGGCGGCGGCAAGCCCGCGCCCATCATCCGATTGCCCCGCCTGCACAATCACCGGATGGCCCTGTGCGCTGCGGCTGACGTTCAGCGGGCCTTTCACCTTGAAATGCGCGCCAGCGTGGTCGGTGTAATGCACCTTGTCGGGGTCAAAGAACGCGCCCGTCGCCTTGTCGCGAATGAAGGCGTCATCTTCAAAACTGTCCCACAGCTTTTTCACCACGTCGACATGCTCTGCCGCGCGCTTATAGCGCAACGCGTGCGGGTGCTGCTGATCAAGGTTAAAGTTGTGGGCGGCACTTTCGGTGGCGGTTGTCACCACGTTCCACCCCGCCCGACCGCCCGAAATCAGGTCAAGCGACGCAAACTTGCGCGCCAGATTGTAGGGCTCTTCATAGGTGGTCGACGCGGTGGCAATGAACCCAAGGTTCTTGGTTAGCGGCGCCAGCGCCGAAAACAGCGTCACCGGCTCAAAACCTGCCACCTTGGCATTGCCGCCCTCGATCCCGCCGCCAAAGGCGATGGCAAGGCCGTCGGCCAGAAAATACGCGTCAAACAGCCCTCTTTCGGCCTCTTGCGCCAGTTTGACATGAAAATCAAAGCTGGTTGCCCCATCGGCGGGGCTATCAGGGTGACGCCAGGCGGCGATGTGCTGGCCGCCACCGGGAAGAAACGCACCAAGACGGATTTTGCGGGATTTGGTCATGAAACTGGCCTTTCTGGGCAAAAGGAAACTGGCCCCGTCAAACGACGGGTGCGGTTTTTTCAGGCTAGGAATGTCGCGGGCGCGGAAATCAGGCGGCGGTGGCAACCCGCGCGCGGGTCAGAAACGGTCCAAACTGCGCCACCGCCCGGTCAAGTCTGGCGGTCAGAACCGGGCTTACTGGCTGGCCGTCAACAAAATCGGCCCCCGAGGCGTAAACCCCGGTCGGCAGGCTGATCGCTTCGAAAAACCCAAACAGCGGCCGCAGTTGATGTTCGATCACCAGCGCATGCTTTTCGCCGCCGCCGGTTGCAGTCAGCAAGATCGGCTTGCCCGCCAGTGCTGCCGGATCAATCAAATCAAACAGGTGCTTGAACAGCCCCGAATAGCTTCCCTTGTACACCGGCGACCCAATCACCAACGCATCCGCCGACACCAGCGTATCCACAATAGCGCGCGGCAACGGTGCAAGGTCGGCAAGCGTATTGGCCGCCCCCAAAGACGGTTGCAGATCGGCCAGATCATAGGTGTTGGCGGCGGCCCCGAATTGAGCCGCAGCGCGGGCGGTGGCCAGATCTACCAGCGCCCGGGTTTTTGACGCAGATCCTTGGCTCCCGGAAAAGCCAGCGATCCGCAGGGGATGAGAAAAGGACATGCAAGGCTCCAATTGACGATCTATCTTGTCGTGTAATGTGACAAACTCCACCACGTCTGGCTATTCCAAAGCTTTGGCCAAAGGCGGCAGAAACCGGTTGCGCTTTGCCGCGAAAAGAGAGGATTGATCCCCGCAGCCTGCGGCAACCCAGAAAAACCGCTGGCCGGATTCTGCTCAATCAATTGTAATATATAGAAAAATACCTTAACCACTTTACCATCCACCCACATCACGCCTCCCGCCCCGCCGAAACCACATCCGCGAAACAACCATCGCTATCCGCCACCCACAGGCGCAGACGGCCACCTCCTCACTACGCCCAACGCTTCATCACTTCGCACAAAATATGGGCAATTCCGCATCCGATTTGGCGGCGGCCCGCGTCAAACTTCGTCCAGCGGTTCACCTTGGCGCCGCATCGGTGCTGTATTTGCCCAAACGAAAGGCAGTTTACGATGCAGGCCGCTCCGGTTCTGACCCCAATGCAGCGCAGCCATGGCCGGGCAACCGCCAGCTTTGCCACGCGCCTTGGCCAGACCCGGCTGGCCGATCTTGCGCAGCAGGGCTCGGCCAAGGCGATTCTGCCGCGCGTTGCAGGCGCGGTGCCAGAGGTGGTGTTTCTGAACACCTCCGGCGGGCTGACCGATGGCGACAGCTTGTTCTATGGCCTGACCTTGGCCGAAGCCTGCCATGTTAGCGCAACCACCCAAACCGCCGAACGGGTCTACGCCAGCCGCGGCGGCGCGGCACAGGCGGCGGTGCAGATGCAAGTCGGCGCCGGCGGGCGGTTGGATTGGCTGCCACAAGAAACAATTTTGTTCGAAGACAGCCACTTGGCACGATCAACCCAGATTGATCTGGCCGAAGACGCAAGCTGCCTGCTGTGCGAATCCGTGGTG
>JAHEDL010000177.1 GCA_024641255.1 Pseudorhodobacter sp. | reverse complement strand
TCCAAGGCATGACTTCGGCCATGGAAATGCCCGCCAGATCGCAGAGCGTCGGGGTCAGGTCGATGGTGGACACCGGAGTTTCCACGCGTTTCGGGGTCAGGCCGGGGGCCGAGATCATCAAGGGCACGCGGGCCGAACCTTCGAAAAAGTTCATCTTGAACCACAGCCCCTTGCGGCCCAGCATTTCGCCGTGGTCAGACACGAAGATCACGATGGCTTCTTGCCGAGAGGCTTCGAGCGCGGCAAAAATCTCGCCAATCTTATCATCGACGTAAGAGATATTGGCAAAATAGCCCTGCCGCGCGCGGCGGATATGGGCGGGCGTTACCTCTAGGCTGCGCCAATCGCAGGCGTCCATCAGGCGTTTGGAATGCGCGTCCATGTCTTCGTAGGCGACAGGGGTTGGCGGTTCCAGTTCGGGGGCGTCGTTATACAGATCCCAGTATTTGCGGCGGGCAACGAAGGGGTCGTGCGGGTGGGTGAAGCTGGCGGTCAGGCACCACGGGCGCGGATCTAGCCCGCGCGACAGATCGTAGATCTTCTGCACGGCTTGGTGGCAAACGTCGTCGTCGTATTCCAATTGGTTGGTGATTTCGGCCACGCCCGCGCCGGTGACTGACCCCATGTTGTGATACCACCAGTCGATGCGTTCGCCGGGCTTGCGATAATCTGGGGTCCAGCCGAAATCGGCGGGGTAGATATCGGTGGTCAGGCGTTCTTCGAAACCGTGCATCTGGTCGGGGCCGACGAAGTGCATCTTGCCCGATAGTGCGGTGTAATATCCGGCGCGGCGCAGGTGGTGGGCGTAGGTGGGAATATCCGAGGCAAATTCGGCGGCGTTGTCATAGACCCGCGTGCGGCGCGGCAGCGCGCCGGACATGAAGGCGGCGCGGGCGGGCGCGCACAAGGGCGACGCTGTATAGGCATTGGCAAAGCGCACCGAGTTATCGGCCAACCGCCGCAGGTTGGGGGCATGCAGAAACTCTGCCGGACCATCTTCAAACAGCGTTCCGGTCAGCTGGTCTACCATCACGATAAGGATGTTCGGGCGGCTGGTCATGCGGGCTCCTAACTCTGTTGGGCGGTTGGCGAATGTGGTGCCGCGCCAAGATCAACCTTGCAAGGGGGCAATTTGGCTCATTGCGGGCGGGTGTCGTAAATGTCGGGCAAAGTGCCGCAAAAGAAGCGGAATTTGGCGGTTTACCGACGCCTGATGGCGGTAGGCCATAGGGGAGCGCGCCATGCAGATTATTACCGAGTTTCCCTGCGATGTGGTCGAAACCCCCGATATGGAAATCGTGCTGTCGGATGGCTGCCGGTTGTCGGCGCGGGTATGGATGCCAAAAGACGCAGGCGCGGCGCCGGTGCCGGCGGTGCTGGAGTATATTCCCTATCGCAAGCGCGACGGCACCCTGCCGCGCGACGAGATGATGCATCCTTATGTGGCTGGTCACGGCTATGCCTGCGTGCGGGTCGACATGCGCGGCAATGGCGACAGCGACGGGCTGATGACGGATGAATACACCATTCAGGAACTGGCCGATGCCTGCGAGGTGATCGAATGGCTGGCGGCGCAGCCGTGGTGTTCAGGCAGCGTCGGCATGATGGGCAAAAGCTGGGGCGGCTTTAACTGTTTGCAGACCGCCTTCCTGCAACCGCCTGCTTTGAAAGCGGTGATTTCGGTGTGTTCCACCACCGACCGTTTTGCCGATGACATTCACTATAAGGGCGGCTGCCTGTTGGGCGAGAATTTCGGCTGGGGGGCGGTGATGCTGTCGTATTCCAGTCGCCCCGCCGACCCGGTGTTGCGCCCCGATTGGCGCGAGGCTTGGCTGGCACGGTTGCAGGCAGAGCCGTGGTTGGCGCCGCGCTGGGCCGAGATGCAAGAGCGGGGCGCCTATTGGCAGCATGGGTCGGTGTGCGAGGATTACGACCGCATGACTGTGCCGGTGCTGTCTTGGGGCGGCTGGGCCGATAACTATATGAACACCGTATCGGCCTTGGTCGAAAACTGTGTTGGGCCGGTGAAGGGCATTGTCGGGCCGTGGGTGCATCAATATCCGCACACGGCGGTGCCCGGCCCTGCGGTGGGGTTCTTGCAAGAGGCGATCCGCTGGTGGGACCGTTGGCTGAAGGGCATCGAAAACGGCGCGGAAAGCGACCCGGCTTATCGCGCCTATATGCTGCATTCCGAAGCGCCGAATGCGTCGGCGAAGCAGCGGGCGGGGCATTGGGTGGCGGAAGCCGCTTGGCCGAGCCCGCGGGTGACGGCGCAGCGGCTGTTTTTGGGGGAAGGCGCTGGGGCTCTGCCCCCACGTCCGTTGGTTCTTGAACCAATGGCGAACCAACTGACGCACCCGGGATATTTAGGCCAAGAGGATGGGGGCGGGATTTCGGTTGTGGTGAATACGCCGCAGCATTTGGGGATGCACACCGGCGAATTCTTCCCGATGGGGCTGAATGCGGAAATGCCGGGCGATCAGGCCAGCGATGATGCGATGTCGGTTTGTTTTGATGGCGCGGTTTTGGCGACCCCGTTGGATTTGTTGGGCGCGGCGCGGCTGACGCTTCGGGTGGCGTCGGACAAGCCGCTAGGGTTTGTGGTGGCGCGGTTGTGCGATGTGGCACCCGATGGATCATCGGTGCGGATTGCGCATGGCATGTTGAACCTGTGCCACCGCGACAGCATGGAAGCGCCTGCGCCGATGCCGGTGGGGCAAGCGGTGACGGTCAGCTTTGCGATTGACCAGATGGCCTATCGGCTGGCGGCGGGACACAAGCTGCGGCTGGCGCTGTCGACGACCTATTGGCCGTTCTTGTGGCCATCGCCCGAGGCGGCGACCTTGACGGTGACGGCAGGGCATCTTGATTTGCCGGTGCATGCCGGATCTGACACGGAATGGGTGCCGCCGCCGCCGCAGGGCGCAAAGCCTTGGGCGCATAAGGTGTTGCGCGCTGGTAAGACCACGCGCAAGATTGAAACCGACCTGATCGCCGGGACCACCGCCTTGGTGGTGCACGATGATCTGGGCGATGTGGAAAACCTGAGCCACGGGCTTTGCACCGGCGAAACCATGAGCGAGCTTTGGGAAATTCGGCCCGACGATCCGCTGTCCGCGCGGGCGGTGCATACCTGGGAGCAGCGGCTGTCGCGCGGCACTTGGGCGGTGCGCACCGAGGCGCGGGCCGAGATGACCGCCACCGCCACGCATCTGCGCATGACTGCGCGGCTGGCGGCCTATGAGGGCGAGGCGCTGATCTTTGAGCGGGTTTTTGACGACGAGGTGGCGCGGCGTTTTGTGTAAGGGATGCGCAAGAATCCTTGCCACATCAAAAAAACGCGGTTTACTAATTGACGAATAACAAAAAACGGCCTGCCAAAGCTTGGGCCAATCAGGGAGAACATGAATGTCGAATGAGTTGAATTATCTGCTGTCGCGGGCTGCCAAGGGGCTGATGAGCCGCCGCGAATTCGTTGGCCGCGCCGGTGCGCTGGGCGTTTCGGCGGCGATGGCATCAACGCTGCTATCCAGCGCTGCGCGCGCCGAAGAGCCGAAAAAGGGCGGGCTTTTGCGTGCAGGGATGCAGGGTGGTGAATCGACCAACTCGCTTGACCCGGCATTGGCCGCTTCGGAAGTGCCGTTCGCGGTGAACCGCACCTGGGGCGAAACGCTGGTGGATGTCAGCGCCACGGGGCAGATTGATTACCGCATTGCCGAAGAGATCTCGTCGTCCGCCGATGCGACCGAATGGAAGTTCAAGATCCGCGCCGGTGTGGAATTCCACGATGGCAAGACCCTGACCGCCGATGACGTGGTGGCGACGCTGAAGCGGCACACCGACGAAAAATCGCAATCGGGCGCGCTGGGCATCGTGCAGGGCATTTCAGAGATGAAAGCCGAAGGCGATATGGTGACGCTGAAGCTGGCAGCGGCGAATGCCGACTTGCCGTTCCTGATGGCCGATTATCACCTGATCATCCAGCCCGGTGGCGGTGTGGGTGCGGAAGCGGCGGGTATTGGCGCTGGCCCCTATAAGGTGGTCACCAACGAGCCGGGCGTGCGCCACACGTTCGAAAAGCATGCCAACTATTTCGACAGCACCATCGGCCATGCCGATCAGGTCGAAATCATCGTGATCAACGACAACACCGCCCGCACCGCCGCGCTGCAAGCCGGTCAGGTGCATATGATCAACCGGGTTGACCCCAAGATCATCGAGCTGCTGAAAGGCGCGCCGGGGATCTCGATCGAGGCGGTGGCGGGGCGTGGCCATTATGTGTTCATCATGGAATGCAATCAGGCACCGTTCGACAACAACGACCTGCGCATGGCGCTGAAACTGGCGATCAACCGTCAGGAGATGGTCGACAAGATCCTTGGTGGCCTTGGGTCGCGCGGCAACGACTTCCCGATCAACGCGGCCTATCCGCTGTTTGACGACACCATTGCGCAGCGCGAATACGATGCGGCGAAAGCAGCAGAGTTCTACAAGAAATCCGGCCACGACGGGTCGCCGATTGTGTTGCAGGTTGCCGCCGGTGCCTTCCCCGGTGCGATTGAAGCGGCGCAATTGTTCCAGCAATCGGCCAACGCTGCCGGTATTCCGTTGGAAATCAAGCGCGAGCCGGATGATGGCTACTGGTCGAACGTCTGGAACGTCGCACCGTTCTGCGCCAGCTATTGGGGCGGGCGTCCGGTGCAGGATCAGATGTATTCCACCGCCTATCTGTCCACCGCCGATTGGAACGACACCAAGTTCAAGGACGCGCATTTCGACGAACTGCTGATTGCGGCGCGCGGCGAGTTGGACGAAACCAAGCGCAAGGCGATGTATTCGGAAATGGCCAACATTCTGCGCGACACCGGCGGTCTGATCTGCCCGATGTTCAACGACTTTGTCG
>JAHEDL010000170.1 GCA_024641255.1 Pseudorhodobacter sp. | reverse complement strand
GTGACCGAACGCCGGGTGAATACGCCGTGGTCAGACGCAGATCGCGACGCGCAATTGGTGCATCGCGGGCTTTATGCCGAATATAACCTTGTCTACGATCGCGGCACCAAGTTTGGTCTGGAAACCGGCCATGACGCCAATGCAGTGCTGATGAGCCTGCCGCCCTTGGCAAAGTGGATCTGAGTTAATCGCGGGGCGCAGTGTGCCCCGCTTTAAGGTTGCAGCCGCAGCAGCAACCCGACGCCCAGCATGATCACCGTCATGCCCAGCACCTGCCGGGCAACCAGCTTTTGGCGGAACACAAACACCGAAACGGCTTGGGCAAAGATCACCTCTACCAGCGCCAGCGTGCGGATATTGGCAGCGGACGTCAGCGAAAACCCGATGAACCAGAACTGCGAGGCAAAGGCCCCCAAAAAGCCTGCGCCAAGCGAACTGCGCCACACCGCGAAAGACGCGCGCAGGGCAGGGCGGTTGAACAGGCCCATCCAGATCAGCAAGGTTGTGGTCTGGATCGTCAGGCTTAGGACCAGCGTTGATGTGGCGCGCATCAGAAATCCGCCGGTTTCCAACCCAAGGATGCCACCACGAAACCCGATGGCCGACGCGCCAAACAATGCGCCCGCCAATAGGCCGGTCAAGGCAGAACGGGTATCGCGCCACTGGGTGCCGGGTTTGACCGACATCAGAATCACCCCGGCGGTGGCAATGGCAATCGCCAAAAGCGCAGGCAGGCTCAGCGGATCGCCAAGGATAAGCGCCGCCGTCAGCGCAACGATCACCGGTTCAGTTTTCAGCCAGGCCGTGGTGACGGCGAAGCTTTGCGATTTCATCACCACCAGCATCAGCGCGGTCGCGGCAATTTGCGCCAAAGCGCCCAGCGCGGTGAAGCCAAGGCTGTGCAGGTTTGGCAGCGGCACGGATTCGCCGGTTGCCGCCACGACCAGCCCCAGAAACAGCACCGCAAACGGCAGGCCGAACAGAAACCGCACCTGCGTCGCGCCAACGGTGCCGATGGCGCGGGTCAGGCTGGCTTGGGCGGCGTTGCGGGCGGTCTGCGCGGCAGAGGCGATCAGCGCCGCCAGAACCCACATCAGCTTGCCGCGCGGATCAGGCGGCCAAGGCGTTTCATGCCTTCGTCAATCGCGGCTTCATCGGCGCAAGAAAACGACAGCCGCAGGGTGTTGCCATTCGATCCGTCGGCATGGAAGGCGCGGCCCGGAACAAAGGCGATGCGTTCGGTTTTCAGGCTTTGCGCCAGCAGGTCTGCCGCGTCGATCTGCGTCGGCAGCGTCATCCAGACGAACATCCCACCTTCGGGCTTGGTCCATTCGACCCCCGCAGGCATTTCCCGCGTCAGCGCCGCCAGCATATGATCGCGCCGCGCTTTGTAGACTTGGCGCAGCTTGGCGACGTGGCTGTCGAACTGGGCGCGCGCCACGGTGTTGGTGACGATCTGGTTGGTGGTGGCCGAATGCAGATCGGCGGCTTGCTTCATCAGCACAAGACGGCCAATCACGTCGGTCGCCGCACAGACCCAACCCACCCGCAGGCCCGGAGCCAGCGATTTTGAAAACGACCCGCAATACAGCGTGCGGCAGTTTTCAATGCTGCCCTTGCGGGCAATTTCCAGCGCCAGAATTGGCGGAATCGCGTCGCCATCATAGCGCAGGGTTTGATAGGCGGCGTCTTCGACAACCGCGATGTCCAGCGTATCGGCCAGATCAATCACCGCTTCGCGCGCGGCCCGGTCAAGGGTTTCGCCGGTGGGGTTGGCAAAATCGACTGACAGATAGGCAAATTTCACCCGTCCGCCCGCCGCTTCGGCTTTGGCTGCAAAATCTGCCGGCGCGCGGTTGCTTTTCGGGTCCAGCCGATCATAGGTCGGCTCATAGGCGTTAAACGCCCCCAAAGCCCCCAGATAGGTCGGCCAGCCAACCAGCACGGTATCGGCAGGCGAGATCATCAGCTTGCCCAAGTAATCCAGCGCCTGCTGCGACCCCGACGTGATCAGGATATTTTCCGCTTCGCACGGCACGCCGATCTTGGCCATTTCGCCCGCGATCCACTGACGCAGCGGCTTATAGCCTTCGGACACCGAATATTGCAGCGCCGCCCCGGCTTGATCGCCGCTTAGCGCCTGCGTGAAGGCATCACGAAACGCGTCGGTCGGGAACAGCGCCGGGTCAGGAATGCCGCCCGCAAACGAAATGATGTCGGGCTGATCCAGAAGCTTCAACAGCTCACGGATCTCCGACGCTTTCATCCGCGACGACCGTGTGGCCAGAACGTTATTCCACTGCAAGACAGCCTCCAAACCCGATTTCGGCGCAACTTTTGCGCCGGGGGGCGGGTAAGTCAATATCTATGACCTAAAACGTGATCAGCCGTTGCGCACGGTGTCGATCATCATCTGCACGTTGTCGGGGTTGGCGTCTGGCGTGATGCCATGGCCAAGGTTGAAGATATGCGGGCCGTTCTTGAAGGCTTGCACGACGCGGCGGGTGGCGTCGACCAAATCTTGACCGCCGCTGACCATATGATGCGGCGCAAGGTTGCCCTGCACGCAGCCCGAAACCTGCACATGTTCTGCCGCCCATTCAGGGCTGACCGAATTGTCGATGGCCACACAATCGGCCCCGGTTGCGGCGGCAAAGCCGATATAGCCATCGCCCGCCTCACGCGGGAAGGCGATCACCGGCAGACCGGGGTGCTTGGCTTTCAGCGCCGCAATGATGCGCGCGGCGGGTTTCACCGCGAAATCGGCGAAATCCTGCCCCTTCAGGCTGCCTGCCCAGGAATCGAACAGCTTGACCACTTCGGCCCCCGCCTGCACCTGCATCGACAGATAGTCGATGGTGGCTTCGGTGATCACGTCGATCAGCGCGCTAAAGGTGGCGCGGTCGGCGGCTTTCAGGGCATGCGCCGCACCTTGGTCTTTGCTGCCGCGACCGGCAATCATATAGGTGGCAACCGTCCAAGGTGCCCCTGCAAAGCCGATCAACGCGGTTTCCTTTGGCAGCGCGCGGGCCAGAATGCGCACGGTTTCATAGATCGGCGCCAATTTTTCGTGGATCGCCTCTTTCGGCTTCAGCGCCAGCACGCCCGCCATATCGGTGATGGTCGAAAGCCGCGGGCCTTCACCGGTTTCAAACCAAAGATCCGCGCCCAAAGCCTGCGGCAGCAACAAGATGTCGGCGAACAGGATCGCCGCATCAAAGCCATAGCGGCGAATGGGTTGCAGCGTAACCTCGGCCGCGAGTTCAGAGTTATAGCACAGCGACAAGAAATCCCCGGCCTGCGCACGGGTGGCGCGATACTCCGGCAGATAGCGGCCAGCTTGGCGCATCATCCAGATTGGCGGGGTCGGCAGGGTTTCACCAGCCAAGGCGCGCAGCAGCAGTTTTTGGGTCATGTCAGGCTCCGGATTTTGCGTTGCGGCCAAGGGTGCGGTCGATCTGGGATTGCAGGGCGGCGCTTAGAAGTTTCCAAAGGCCAAGGTGCCATAAGGCCGATCCGGCAAGGCAGGCAAGGGCCACCAAACCGCCCCAGACAAAGGCGGCGATTGCGGCAACCACCAGACTGCCCAGCGCCGACACGATGAAAGCCGCCAGAAACACCAAACCATTGGCGCCATTGATGCGGTTGCGGATGGCCGACCGCTCCATCGCGGTGGCGATGCCAAGCACGGCGGCAGACAGCAGAAGGGCTATAACGAAGTATATCAGCATGGCGGCATGGGTCGGCGGTCTGCGGCGCCTTGTCAAGCGGGCAGAGGTTGAAAGGCTGCTTTGTCGCGGCTAAACGTGGGGCATGGATTATGTGATGCCCTCCCCCGACCAGCCCTTCAAGATTGGCACCCGCGGTTCGCCCTTGGCGCTGTGGCAGGCGCATGAGGTGCGGCGCTGCCTGATGGCGGCCTTTGCGCTGCCGGAAACTGCGTTTGAAATCGTGGTGATCAAGGTCACCGGCGATATGGTGCAGGACCGGGCGCTGAAAGAAATCGGCGGCAAGGGCCTGTTCACCCGCGAAATCGAAGAGGCGCTGCTGGCGGGCGGCATTGATATTGCCGTCCATTCGATGAAGGACATGCCGGTTGAACAGCCTGCCGGTCTGCTGCTGGATTGCTATCTGAAGCGGGCTGATGTGCGCGATGGCTTCGTGTCATCGGTGCCGTCGCTGATGCAACTGCCGCAGGGGGCTGTGGTGGGGTCGTCCAGCCTGCGGCGGCGCGCGCAATTGGCGCATCGCCGCCCCGATCTGCAATTGGTGGAATTTCGCGGCAACGTGCAGACGCGGATGAAAAAGCTGGAAGACGGCGTTGCAGTGGCGACTTTCCTTGCGATGGCGGGGCTGACGCGGTTGGGAATGCAGCATGTCGCGCGCCCGATCGAGGTGGATGAAATGCTGCCCGCAGTGGCGCAAGGCGCAATCGGCGTCGAACGCCGAAGCAGCGATGCGCGGGCCACGGCGATGCTTGCCGCCATTCATGACGGCCCGACCGGGCTGCAGCTTGCGGCAGAGCGGGCGTTTCTGGCGCGGCTTGATGGGTCGTGCGAAACCCCAATCGCCGGCCTTGCTGTGCTAGAGGGCGATCAGCTTTGGCTGCGCGGCGAAATTTTGCGCCCCGATGGCAGCAAGGTGATTGCCGGAGAGCTGCGCGGCGCTGTCAGCGACGGTGCCGATCTGGGGCGCGCTTTGGCCGATGAGCTGCTTGGCCGCGCTGGCCCCGGTTTCTTTGGCTAACGCCTTCGGTCGCGGTGGGGGCTTAAACCGGCGGCAGCCGGTGGTGGCGGTCAGCCCAAGCCAACCCAAGCCCGCCGCACAGCGCCATCGCGCTGCCGATCACCGCGACGGCCTCGTATCCGCCAAAGCTGGTGCCAACGGCAAAAGCCGCCGCGGCAAGCACGTCTGACACC
>JAHEDL010000162.1 GCA_024641255.1 Pseudorhodobacter sp. | reverse complement strand
CAACAGCGAGCCTTGCACGCCATTGCCCACCATCAGCAGCATCACACCCAGCAGCAGCGGCCAGGACTGAGCAAGGACTTTCAGCATCGCACTCTCCAATAATTCCGGCAGCTTAGCAGGGATTTTGTTACGAATAGGTATATTTGCGACACCGAATTAAACGGCGGCGTCGGGGATCAGCAGCGACGCATCGCCATAGGAAAAGAATCGATAGCCGGCTTTCACTGCATGGGCATAAATCCGGTCAATCCGGTCTTTTCCCATCAAGGCCGATACCAGCATCAAAAGCGTTGATTTTGGCAGGTGAAAATTGGTCATCAGCGCATCGGCGACGCGAAAGCGATAGCCGGGATAAATGAAGATATCGGTTTCGCCCTGCCACGCCGCAATCTGACCATCGGCTGCCGCAGATTCGATCAACCGCAGCGCCGTGGTGCCAACCGGAATCACCCGCCCGCCCGCTGCCTTGGTCGCGGCGATTTCGGCTGCAGCCTGCGGCGTGACCTGCCCCCATTCAGCATGCATCTTATGAGTGGTGACATCTTCGACCTTCACCGGCAGAAAGGTGCCAGCACCGACATGCAGCGTGACTTCGGTAAAAGAAACCCCTTTTTCAGCAAGCGCTTGCAGCAGGTTTTCGTCAAAATGCAGGCTTGCGGTCGGGGCGGCCACAGCGCCTGAATGGCGCGCGAACACGGTTTGATAATCAGCCTTGTCCTGATCATCCGCCGGGCGCTTGGCAGCGATATAGGGCGGCAAAGGCATGGCGCCTGCCGCATTCAGCGCGGCATCAAAATCACCGCCGGTCAGGTTGAATTCAAGCCGCAGATCGGTTTCGGACTTTTCTGCCACGGTGGCCGAAAGCTGATCGGAAAACCGGATCACTTCGCCAACCTGCACCTTGCGCAGGGGCTTGGCCAAAGCCCGCCATCCGCTGGCCTGCGGTTCCAACAAGGTGACTTCCACCTTGGCCACAGCCTCGCCACGCTGGCGGGTGCCAAACAGCCGCGCCGGGATCACGCGGGTATTGTTTAATATCAAACGATCTCCGGGGCGAAAGATTTCGACCAGATCTGAAACGTGCAGATCCTGCAGGCTATCGCCCACCGCCAACAGCAGCCGGGCCGACGGGCGCGGCTTGGCGGGCCGCGTGGCGATCAGGTCTTCGGGCAGGTGAAAATCAAAATCGGACAGATTCATCCGCCATTTCCTTCTAGCACCGGCGGCGGGCGCCGGAAAATTTCGCGAAACATGCCGGGGGTCAGGATCGACAGCGGATTAACATCCACCGCCGGATCAGTGGCCGTGCCGCGCAACGCGTAGTTAAAGCCGAACACGCCTTCGCCGCGCTTGCTGATTGCAGCCCCGATGCCGTTCAGCAGATAGATCGGTGAAATCACGCCCTGCATGAACAACTCTGCCGTGCTGCTTTTGTAAACCCCGGCCATCGACACCCCAAGCGATGCCCCAACCGCCGACCCACGCTGCACTTCAACCGCATTGGGGGTCAGCAAAAAGCTGCCCTCTACATCGCCAAAAAGCAGGCCTTCGCCGTTCAACTGTTCCAGCAAGCCCACCACCGAAATCGCGTTCAGCAGTTCGGCCAGCACGTTGGTGTTGCGCACCCGCAGATTTTGCATCCGCACCACGCCATCGTAAACGCCTTCGCCAGCGCGCGGCGTCAGCGTCACATCCAAGTCTCCGCCACGCGCCGATGAAAAGATGCCCGCAGCCAACAGCACAGCGCCCGCATTGTCCGATTGCAGGCGCACGGCGGTGCCATGGGCAGCCGGCACAACGGTGCCTGCAACAGTGGCGCTGCCATTGATTCCACTTTGGAATGTGCCATTCAGCCCGCCCGCAAGCCCGAACCGGCCGCGAAAATCGGTCAAGGCGATACTTTCAGACACCCGCAGACTATCCAGCTGCAGATCAAGCGGGCTGCCACCCTTGCCCGACGACTTGCGCTTCGACGGCCCCGGCATCCGCCGCATGTCAACCGATCCGGCGGTCACCGCAAGCCCCACAGCTTTGCCCGGCCCGCGCCCGCGAATCTCCACCGCCGCATTCAGCCAATCGCCCAGTTGCACCCGGTCAAACCGCGCAAGATCAAGGCCACCGGGTTTCATCGTGACTGATCCGGTTGCGGCCAATCCTGCCGCCTTCAGCGTCAGTTTTTCAACCTTCGCGGGCTTGCCCAGCCGCACCTCGGCTTCTAGCCGACCCAGACTTGCGGCAGGCTTGGCCCAGCCCAGTTCGGGAATCGCAAGCCCGATCCGGTTCAGATCCGACTTCAACGAAAGATGCCCCGGCTTGCCGCGTTCAAGCGCGATTTCCACCTGTCCCTGCCCAGCACCGGTCACCATGCCATCGGGCAGCCCCAGGCCGAACTCTTCGGTGGTGCGCTGCGATAGCGTCACCGATCCTTCAATCCGCGCCTTGCCCTTCTGGCTGAGATCAAAGCTTTGCTTATAGGTCACATCAAACGGCACCGCGCCAATCTGTCCGGCGCCGGCAATGGTCAGCCCCTTGGTATCGGCCGCCACGCTTAGCACATCCGCAGCGATATGCCGCCCCGGCACCACGGTATCAGACGTAAAGCCGGTCACCTGCCCAGCGACCTGATAGGTCACATCTTTCAGCGCGATCTTCTTTTGCAGCGGCATCTGCAGATGGGTTTCAATCTGCGCCTGCCCCTGCCCCAGATCCACCGGCTGATCGGCCTTGGTCATGAAGTGAAACGGCGGCTGATCCAGCAAAGAAAGCGCCGCCGTCAGGCTAGAGCGGGTCTTTAGCGTAATCTCGGCAACCGCCGGTCGCCGTGTCACATCGGGGATGGCGAAAACCGAACCCGCCATATCAATCGCCCCACCTTCGGGCGGCGTAACCGTGCCTTTGGCCATCACCATGGTGTAGGTCTGGCCATCCACCGTGGAATAGCCGTCGCCCGCCTTGATCGGCGGCAGCGTTGCCAAAAACCGCACATCGGCGTTCTGGAAATTATAGCCCAGATGCAGCCGCGGCTCTGATCCCGGCACGATCCGCAGCGCCGCCTTCACATCGGTCAAAGAGCCGTTCAACACATTCTTGCCAACCCAAGACCGGGTGTTGGGCAGCAATGTCACCGGCCACAGTGCCACCAGCCGGTCATGCTGAATTTCGTTCAGCGTCAAATCAACCGACGCATGCCAGCCCTTGCCATCCGCCCCAACCTTCCCCGAAGCTGAAAGCCGCCGCCCGGCTTCGGTCAGGGCCAGTTGCCCAATATCAACCTCAAACGGGTCCAACCGCAGCCGCAGGTCAAGCGCGCCTTGGCTGAACTGCACGGGTTCGTCAAACAACCCATCGGGGTCGACCATCACCTGATCGAATTCAAGCTGAGTGACATAGGCGTCGGGCAATTCGCCCGCCAAAGCCCCGGTGATTCGGCTGCCGTCATGGCGGGTCAGATAGCTATGCCCTTTGGCATGCATCCGCAGGGTCGAACTTTGCACCGAAAGCTCGGTCACATTGATACGGCCCTGCTTGGGATCGAAATGCAGCGACATCGCCGCACTGTCGAAGGCAATCGCCCGCGCTTCTGGCCGAGGCTGCAAGGCACCGGCGCCAAATTGCAGCGACGCATCCATTGCTTCGATACCAGCTTCGCCCAAAGTGGTCTGAATCTGCCCCGAAATCGGCGCATCCAGCAAGCCGGCCCAAGCAAAAGGGGCGGCCTGCGCTGCAATATCGCGCGCTGCCACACCGTCAACCTGCGCCAACACCCGCGCCCGCTTGGCTCCTTTTTCCGAAACCACCGTCAGTTCGGCCCGCGCCGAATGGTCGCCGCTGATCAGCGACAGGCTGAGTTCGGCCGCCAGTTCCTTGCTGCGGTTTTCCAGCCGCAGGCGGCCATCGCCCAATTCAAACCGCCGCCCCGCCCGCAAATCTTGCAGCGTCAAAGTCAGCGCCTCGGCTTCAACCGTGGTCAGAGCCGCCGCGCCGGGGGTGGCAAAAACCCGGTCCAATGCGGCAAACAAATCGGCAAAGCTGCGGATCGGCGGCTGCATCCCGGCCCCCCCCAGCGCCAGGTCAAAGCTGCCGTCGCGGTCGCGCTTCACTTCAATATGTGCGCCCACCAGCTTCAACGACCCTGCACGCACCTGCCCATGCAACAGCGCGCCCAGATCAACCGTCAGCCGCACATCCGGCAGCGTCAGCAACGCCTGCCCGCTGGGTTTCAACAGCCGCACATCGTCAAGCCGGATGCGGGGCACCCAATCGGCATCGACGGTAATTTCAACGCCCCCCAGCGCCAGCGCCGCATCGGGCAAGGCCTTGGCCAGCGCCGCATTGGCGCGATGCTCGATTTCCGCCACCACGAAAACCGGCATCGGAATCGGGCGGCCAGAAAGCCCAAGCGCCGCAAATACCAGACCAAAGGCCAGCAACACCAAAAACAACCGGCTGCCCAAACCGCCCCGGCGCTTGCGGCTTTTGGCTTTGCTTGGGGTTCCGACAATACCGCCATCACCGTCTGGCAGGTCAATTTTGGGCAAATCTTTGGGCAAGTCGTCGGCGGTGGCCATGTTGGCCCCCTGCACGCTTTCCCCCAGATCGCTCATTGCCGTTGCCTTTCCCGGTGCCTGTCACCTCCGGTATTTTTGACCGTCGTGCTGCACAGTTGTCCTGTCTTGTGCGGGCTTGCCTTTATCTTTGCGCAAAGGCAACTAGATCGCAAAGGGTTGATGATCCAAAAGCAAAGAGCCGCCCATGTTGCACCCCAAAGATGTCGCCCCCGATTTCACCCTGCCGCGCGATGGCGGCAGCGAAGTCACCCTATCGACCTTGCGCCCGGCGCGGGTTGTGCTGTTCACCTATGGCGGTGACGGCACGCCCAGTTGCACCAACGAAGTCATGGATTTCAATACGTTGAAACCAGAGTTTGATGCGGCAGGTTGCCTTGTGC
>JAHEDL010000161.1 GCA_024641255.1 Pseudorhodobacter sp. | reverse complement strand
CGCCGACGCCTCATCGCGGCTGCCGCGATTATCAAGGCCAAGAAAATTCAGCGACAGGAACGAAATCAACCGCCAATGCACCGGGCCAGCGCGCATCCGATGCGGCGCATTCTTTTCCAGATCAAGCACGGAATCGCGCGGGCTTGTCGGCCCCGCAATACAGCGCAGCGGCACTGTCGTGTCGTCATTCAACCGAAAATCCGCGCCGCCCGCCGCGATTGGCAGATATTGCGGCAAATGTCGGTTTGAACATAACAGCTTGATCTGCAACCGCTTCACCCGATCTGCACTGTCCAGATGGCCGGGTTCATAGATCGAAATGAAGGTTTCGGTGCCGGTATAGCCCTGCACCTGACCAAAGCGTTTCTCCTTCGCCGTCAGCCGCCGTGGCCGCTGCCTTGCGGTGAAATACAGTGCCTCGCGCGGCTGCATCACATCGGCGGGCAAGCCATACAGCGGATGCACCGGGATCTTGGTTTTTACCCCCGCGTAATAGGCGAAAACGTCGGTGATGCGATGCACCTCATAATGCGACGCGGGGCTGCTGTCGGCGGCGACAAGGTAGTCGTGCCGCAGCGTATCCAGTTTGACCTGCGCGCAGTTTTCTTCAAACAGGTTGATCGCCGGTGCGGCATAAAGCCGGAAATTATCCGCCGTCACCCGCGCGGGCAGGGCAGGGCGCACCGTGTTCATTTCAATCAGCAGATCAAAACCCGCAGCCGGAATGCGGGGCAGCAGTTTCTTCAGCCCCAGCAGGCGAAAACCAAGAAATTTCTGCGGAAACAGAAACAGCTCGCGCAGCAGGGTAAAGCCGCGAAACACCCGCGTGTCTTCGGGAAAGATCGCCTCGGCATCGTCAAAGCCGATCTGCTCGATCCAGTCGGGGTCTAACCGCAGAAACACCGGGTCGCCACGTTGGTCCAGATAGCGCACCGTTGCCCGCAGCGTATTGCTGAACAGGTGTTCATAAATCGAAATCGCTTCGCCCAACTCGCCCGTCAGATAGATCGGCAGGCTTTCGGCCTGAATTGCGGCAACCGGCTTGCCAGGCTTGTCCTTTTGCGCCGTCGAGGCTGGCCGCAAGAAAGACAGGATCAGCCCGCCTGCGGTTTCGGAGCCCACATCCAACCCAAGCGCCTGAAAGCCGGTCGATCCGGTGACAAACCGCGCCTGCGTCAACCGCAGCGGCCAAAGCTGCAACGGGGCCGACAGCCGAAAGCGGCAAGAAATCCGCTGATCCCGGTCAACATAGCGGGCATCAAGATAGGACCCGGCGGCAAAGCTCTTGCCCTTTTCCAGCTCATCCTCTGCATAGTTTGGTTCGGCTTGCGCCAGCAGGGCCGATGGGGTGGGGGCCATGAAATTGGGCAGCAGTTGTTCCAGCAATTCGTTGGTGAAGGTTTCAAATTCGCTGTCCAGTTTCACCTGCACGCGCGCGGCCATAAACGCCGCCCCTTCCAGCAACCCGGCCACCGCCGGATCAAGGTTGTCCTGCGTCAGCCCGCCCAGTCGTTCGGCAATGCCCGGAAAATCTTCGGAAAACTCTTTGGCACCTTCATACAGCAGGGCCAGTTCGCGGTTATAGGCTTCAAGAAACGCTCTGTTCATCCGCGCACCACAAGGCTTGAAAGCGCGACTTTGCCTGCGCCGGTGTCAATTTCGGCCACAAACTCCAACGGCACGTCCACCGGACGCGCCGCCATTTCGGCGGTGATATCAAAGGCGATGCGCTGATCGGAATCGGCCTCGGCGCGGCGCATTTTCACCTGCAGCGTTTCGGCAATCAGCCGCGGTTCATGCGCCAGCAACGCGTCACGCAGATCGCGTGCCACCTGCGCGTTACGATGATCATCCACCGTCAGCCGCGACATATCGGGGATGCCATAATTCAGAATGGATTTCTGAACATAGTCCAACCCCGTCAAATCGACCGAGGCTTCAAGATGAATTGTCGCCATCAGGTTGCCCAGATCCAACGCCAGATGATCGCGCAGCGTCGCCTGCCCTGCGCCTTCACGCCGTTCGATACTGCGCGCCGAAAGCACGCGGCCATCTGCGTCGGTCACCGTATCGTCACGCGCCTTTGCGTCCCGTTCGCGCGCGGCTTGGCGGAACACATTCATCAATGAAACCTGAAACAAACCGTCGCGCTCTGCCATGGACCATGTTCCCCAAGATCAGGCGGTGACTGAAACGGCGATGACCGGGCGGTCCCGCGCCCGGTCATCGCCAGAGTTACGAACCTTTGTTCGACGCAAGATCGTATTTCTTCGACACTTTTGCACCCTGACCGCCCGCAGCGGTCTGCTGCCAATAGGTCAGTTCAAGCTCGCGGAAGTTGAACGCAAAGCTTTCATTGATCAGCGCGCCCTGACCGCCACCAGACCCGGTCTGATAGCTGGAAACCAGCACGTCTTTCATGGTGAACTGAAAATACACCATGGCCTTGTCGCCAGTGGCTTTGCGGACATAAAGCGTGGCGTCTGGAATGTGTTTGCCGGTGGCGCAGGCGATCATCAGTTCTGGCGACGCCTTGCAGATCAACTTGTTGAAATGCATGTCCTGCACAACAGAGCGGCCCGCACCGCCACCCGCACCGGACCCGGCGCTGAAGGTGCCCTGTTGGCTGACGCCCCAGCTATAGCTTTCGATGTTCAGGTGATCTTTGAACTGATCGTCGGTGGATTCACCATTAATTCCGCCGCCCACCTTCAGGAAAATATCTGTACCGGCCATCGCAATTCTCCTTTGAATAATACATCAGCTGCCGCAGGCCTGCGCCTGCCACGACCTTACTTGCCGGCAGGCAGCTTGGAGACCAGGCTCATCCCGATATCCATGCCTTCCAGCTGGTAGTGCGGACGAAGGAAGAATTTCCCCACATAAAAACCGGGATTTTCTTCATCCGCGATCACTTCCACCTTGGCAGCTGCCAAAGGCATCAGGGCCTTTTCGCGTTCGCTGGCGGTGGCGGGGTTGCCGTGAACATACTGGTTGATCCAGTTCTGCAGCTCTTTTTCCAGCTGCGCCTGTTCGCGGTTGGAACCGACCATGTCCCGCACCATGCACTTCAGATAATGACTGAAGCGCGAAATCGCGAAGATGTAAGGGATGCGAGACGACAGGTTGTCAGAGGCGGTGGCCTCTTCGTTCTGGTATTTCTTCGGTCGGTACAGCGATTGTGCGCCCAGAAATGCAGCGCGGTCGGTGTTCTTGCGGTGAATCAGCGGCATCAGCCCCGATTTCGAAAGCTCGCCTTCGCGCCGGTCGCTGATGGCAAATTCGGTCGGGCATTTCATATCGGTCGACCCGTCGCCGGTGTCGAAGTTATGCACCGGCAGACCGGTGATTTCGCCGCCCGAAGTCACGCCGCGAATTTGCACCGTCCAGCCATATTCCTTGTGGGCGCGGTTGATGTTCACCGCCATCGCATGCGCGGCGTTCATCCATGCATATTGCGTGCCTTCGTGGCCATCGGTCAGCTCTTCGAAGTTGAACTCTTCCACCGGTTCGCCGTTTTGGCCATAGGGCGAACGCGCCAGCACCCGCGGCATCGCCAGCGCGATATAGCGCGAGTTTTCTGAATCGCGCAGCGAGTTCCAGCCCGCATAATCCGGCGTATCAAACACCGTCGACAAATCACGCGGATTGCCAAGTTCGTTCCAACTGTCCATCCCCATCAGCGTTGGCGCGGGGGAGGTGATAAACGGCGCATGCGCTGCGGCGGCAATCTTGCCCAGATCGCGCAACAGGCGCACATCGGATGAGGAGTGATCAAAGGCAAAGTCGCCGACAATCGCGCCAAACGGCTGCCCGCCCAACTGGCCGAATTCGGCTTCGTAGATCTTCTTGAACAGCGGCGATTGATCCCATTTCGCCCCCGGATAGGCGCGCAATTCCTTGTCCAATTCGGTCTTGCCGATGTTCATCACCTGAATCTTCAGCGTCGCA
Organism: Pseudorhodobacter sp.; assembly: GCA_024641255.1. Taxonomy (GTDB): domain Bacteria; phylum Pseudomonadota; class Alphaproteobacteria; order Rhodobacterales; family Rhodobacteraceae; genus Cypionkella. Next base: position 1,003 of record JAHEDL010000161.1, on the reverse strand, counting down.
TCGCTTTCGGTGTTGTTCACCGTATAGGCCAAACCCCGCCACGCGCTTTCAAGCTTTTGATAATCCGGGTTGTGGATAATCTCGTTGACCTGCGCCGACAGCTTTTCGTCGATCTTGGCCAGCATCTTGTCGATGGTGTCCAGAATGTCATCGGTGATCACGCTTTCATCGGCCAAAGCCTCGCGCACCAGCGTGCCTACGGCGTTTTCCACTTCGCGCGCGGCGACATCGCTGCGGGGTTTGAAATTTTGTTTCAGGATGGCCGAGAATTCATCCAACTCTGTCAGTGCGCCACCGGCACTCCCGGCTTGTTGCAGTTCAGTTGCCATGTCGATTTTCCAAATTTGCAAGGTGCAGCCAGCCCTGCGGGGGCCAGCGCCGAAATCACTCTTCGCTGTCGCCTTTGGCGGCACGGCGTTCGTTCAATGCGGCCATCAGCGCCGGATCGGCCAGCAGTTGCTTCAACTGTTCCTGCGCGCCCGACTTGCCGTTCATATAGCGCGCAAGGTTAGCAAGCTGTTGTCGCGCCTCTAGCAGCGTGGTCAACGATGGCACCTGACGCGCAATTTCGCCGGGGCTTAGATCGGCCATCTTTTTGAAATTCAGGCTGACCGAAAGTTTGCCCCCCTGTTCGGGGTCAAGCTTGTTGTCGACGTTAATTGCAAGCCCCGGCGCCACGCTTTCCATGTAATCGTCCAGCGTATCAGAAGAAACGGCGGTAAACTCACGGTCGGCAACCGGTGGCTTTTCCACTTTCGAAGCATTACCCGACAGATCAGACATGATGCCCATGACAAAAGGCAATTCGACCTGCTTGTTCGCTTCGATCGGGTCGGCATAAGAAATCTGAACCCGAGGCGGACGGTTGCGCTTGATAAAACCGGTTGCTGAATCGGAAGAGGCCATAACACATCTCCTGTAAAATACGGGATGCATGCCGCACGCGACATGCCTGCTAATCTCTTGCTGTCGGTGCCCATTCGGGGCCGGAAAGAAAGGCGAA
>JAHEDL010000158.1 GCA_024641255.1 Pseudorhodobacter sp. | reverse complement strand
CTGCGGCAGCCATTCTGAAGCGCAACATTGCGCTGATGCGCGCCGAAACCCGCTGCGATCACCTGCGCCGCGATGCCACCAAACCGGGGCTGAACCCCGGCGCACCCTTTACGCTGATCTTCCTTGATCCGCCCTATGGCAAATCGCTTGGCGAAGCCGCCGTTGCCGCGTTGCGCCCGTGGTTCGCCCCCGACGCCTTGATTGTCTGGGAAGAAAGCACCGCACCGCAGACCCCCGAAGGCTTCAGCCAAGAAGATCAGCGCAAATATGGCGACACGATTGTCACCATCCTGAAAGCCCCCGCATGACCCTTGAAGCCGTAATTTTTGACTGCGACGGCGTTGTCGTCGACAGTGAGCCCGCCGCATTCGAGCTTTTGGCGCAAGACCTTGCGCTGCACGGCCTGCCGATGTTGCTGGATGAGGTGCATCGGCAATTTTTGGGCGGCACCGTGCATGGCTTGCACGAAAAGGCCAACGCAATGGGCGCAACACTGCCTGCAAGCTGGCCTAACGACTTCTACGACCGGCTTTACGCCATTCTGGCACAGGGCACGCCGCTGATGCCGGGCATCCTGACCGTTCTGGACGCGCTGGATGCCGCAAGTATCCCGTTTGCCATCGGGTCGAACGGTTCAGATGAAAAGATGCAGATCACCTTGGGGCAGCACGGGTTGATCCCGCGCTTCAAAGGGCTGTTTTCGGGGCAAACGCTGGGCAAACCCAAACCCGCCCCCGATCTTTACCTGCACGCCGCGCGGGCGTTGGGCGCAAATCCGGCGCATTGCGTTGTGATCGAAGACAGCCCCACCGGCGCGCGCGCCGCCAAAGCGGCGGGCATGCGCTGCATGGGCTATGCGCCGCACGGCAACCCTGCCCTTGCGGACGTGGGTGCAGAACTTTTCAGCGATATGAAAGACTTGCCCAGCTTGCTGGGGCTTTAACCCCCCAGCCCCGCGAAATCAGCCCCAGGTCGGGTGAAACTTGCCAGCGGGCGACAGCGTGAAAATCTCGCAGCCCGTTGCCGTCACCCCGACCGAATGTTCAAACTGCGCCGACAGCGATTTGTCACGGGTGATTGCGGTCCAGTCATCAGCCAGCACTTTGGTTTCTGGCCGACCAAGGTTCACCATCGGTTCGATGGTGAAAATCATGCCTTCTTCCAGCTTCGGGCCAGAACCGGGCCGACCGTAATGCAGCACGTTCGGCGGCGCGTGAAACACCCGCCCCAAGCCATGCCCGCAGAAATCGCGTACCACGCTGAGCCGCTGCGCTTCGACATACGCTTGAATGGCGTGGCCGATGTCGCCAAAAGTGTTGCCCGGTTTTACCGCCGCAATCCCGCGCATCAGCCCTTCATGCGTCGCATTGATCAGCCGCAGCGCAAACGGCTTCGGTGTTCCGGCCACATACATCCGGCTTGTGTCACCGAACCAGCCATCCACAATAACCGTCACGTCGATATTGATGATATCGCCCGCCAGCAGCACATCGTTGCTGCGACCCGGCACTTTTGATCCCGGGATGCCGTGGCAGACCACATGGTTCACCGAAATACACGAGGCATGCTGATACCCCTTGTAGCCGATGGTTGCCGAAACCACACCGCGCCGCTCGATCTCTTCGCGGATGAAATCGTCCAGACTGCCAGTGGTCACGCCCGGCGCCACCAAGGGGCCGACCATGTCCAAAATTTCGGCAGCAACGCGGCCTGCTTCGCGCATGCCTGCAAAATCCACATCCTGATAAATGCGAATACCGTCTTTTGTGACGCGGCCACGACTATCTTCCACGAGCAATACCTCCGGTTTGGCTCTAAATAGGACAAGGTTGCTGACTTTGCCAGAGGCAGCCGCCGCCAACACACTTTGAAACGCAGGCAAGCCGCCCTATACCATCTGAAACAACCGCAGGAGCCTGCCATGCCCAACCCAACCGCCGCCATGCTGGTGATCGGAGACGAGATTCTGTCCGGGCGCACCCGCGATTCCAACCTGCATTACCTGTCAGGCGAATTGACCCGCCACGGCATTTCGCTGTGCGAAGCGCGCGTCGTGGCCGATGATCATGCCGCCATTGTCGCCGCCGTGCGCGCCCTTAGCAGCCAGTATGACCACCTTTTCACCTCTGGCGGCATTGGCCCAACGCATGACGACATCACCGCCGATGCCATCGCCGATTCTTTTGGCGCACCGATCAGCCACCGCGCCGACGCGATGGCGCTTTTGGGCGCGCATTACGAACGCCAAGGGCTGCCGTTCAACGAAGCACGTCAGCGCATGGCGCGGATTCCAGACGGCGCGGTACTGATCGACAATCCGGTGTCCATCGCCCCCGGCTTTTCGCTCGGCAACACCCATGTCATGGCCGGCGTGCCGCGCATCTTCGAAGCAATGCTGGCCTCGGTGCTGCCCACCCTGACCGGTGGCGCGCCCTTGCTTAGCCAATCGCTGCGGGTGATGCGCGGCGAAGGCGACATTGCCACCGATTTCGCCAGCTTGGCTGCAGAATTCCCAACGCTGTCGATGGGGTCTTACCCCTTCACCCAGAACGGCGCGTATGGCACCAATCTGGTGGTGCGCGGCACCGACCCCGCGCTGGTCGACGCCGCGATGATCAAGCTGACAAGGATGTTTGGATGACGCCCGCCGAACTCATCGCCGCGATGGAAGCCACTTGGCCCGCTGCCACCACCACGCGGCATGGCCCTTGGACCATCCGCGATGGCCAAGGCGGCGGCAAGCGCGTGTCGGCGGCAACCGCCCTGCCGGGTTGGCATCCCACCGACCTGCCGCAGGCAGAGGCGGCAATGACAGCCCTTGGCCAGCCGCCGCTGTTCCTGATCCGAGACGGCGATACCGCACTGGACGAAACCCTTGCCGGGCAAGGCTATCGCGTCGTCGATCCGGTGATCGGCTACGCCGCCCCACTGGCGGCCTTGGCCGATGTGCCCCCCGCGCCGATGACCAGCTTTCCACATTGGCCACCAATGGCAATTGCCGAAAGCCTGTGGGCCGAAGGCGGTATCGGCCCGGCCCGTCTTGCGGTGATGCAGCGGGTGCAAGCGCCCAAAACCGCCATTCTTGGCCGTGCCAATGACCGCGCCGCCGGGGCTGCATTTGTCGCAATTCATGGAAATATTGCTATGCTGCACGCGCTAGAGGTAACACCCACCCTGCGTCGGCAAGGTTCCGCGCACAATATCTTGCGTGCCGCAGCACTCTGGGCGCAGCAGAATGGGGCGGATACGCTGACTTTGGTGGTGACTGTCGCCAACGAAAATGCCCGCCGCCTTTACGCTTCTCTTGGGATGCAGCCTGTGGGACAGTATCACTATCGACAGAAATGAGCCCAGCAGAGGCCAAAGCAGGTGAAAAAGACGTTTCGTAGCGCCGTGCTGACTGCCGCAACCTTGCTTGTGGCCAGCCCTGCTTTTTGCGCCCCGGCCCTGCAACTGCAGTTTCCCGGCCCATCAGAATCCACTGCAAATTTCACCAAGCCGCTGGCTTCGTTTCAGCTGGCCATTGGCCCGTGGCAGCAGGGCAGCATTGCCATCCAACCCGCTGAAGGCCGTCTTGAACAATCGGCCTGGCGCATAGCCGCGCCGCAGCTTTCCACCTTGGAACTGGCGCAATCGCTGCGCAAACAGATCGCCGCAGCGGGCTACAAGCTGTTGTTCGAATGTGAAACCGAAGCCTGCGGTGGTTTTGATTTCCGCTATGGCACCAGAATTTTGCCCGAACCAGACATGCACGTCGATCTGGGCGATTTTCGCTATCTGGCAGCCGAACGCAGCGGTGCCTTGGGCAAAGAATACCTTGGCTTGATCATCAGTAAATCGCCGCAGAACGGGTTCGTGCAGCTGACCCGCATCGGTGGCGAACCCACGCCGGAACTGACAACCTCGACCAAAACGCCGCAGCAACCGGCAGCACAGGCAGATTTCGCACTGCCCATCCCGGCACCTCAAGCCACAACCGATCTTGCCAAGCAACTTGATCTTGGCCAGCCGCAAGTGCTGGACGATCTGGTTTTCGCGTCAGGCTCCGCCACGCTTGCAACAGGCGACTATGCATCGCTGCGCAGCCTTGCCGACTGGCTGCACGCCAACCCCGAAAAATCCGTCATGCTTGTTGGCCACACAGACGCCTCTGGCGGGCTTGCCGCTAACGTCAGCCTGTCGAAAAAACGCGCCGAAAGTGTGCGGCAGACGCTGCTGGTTACCTATGAAATCCCACCCACCCAAATCGCGTCGAACGGCGTCGGGCCAATGGCCCCGCGTGCCTCTGATCTGACCGACGACGGGAGGAAGAAAAACAGAAGGGTCGAGGTTGTTCTCACCCCGACCCAGTAAGTCGCACCTTCGAAAAACCGATCAGCTCACCAAAGATCGGGGCCTTTATCCAAGTAGCGCCGCGCCAGAAAGTCGATGAACGCCCGCACCTTTGGCTGGGTAAACCGCCCCGGCGGATACACCGCATAGATGCCAAGCGTTTCTACCGGCAGGCCCGGAATAGCTTCTTCCACCTGACCATTCTTCATCGCATCCGCATACAGGAACGACGGCAGATAGGCGATGCCCAGCCCGGAAATCGCTGCATTCAAAAGGCTTTGCCCGTCATTCACCGTCAACCAGCCCGCCGTGCGCACGTGCCGCTTTTCACCCGACGGGGCCGTGACTTTCCAGACGTTGCCGTTGGCCTGATTGGAATAATGCAGCAGCTTGTGGTCGTTCAGATCGTCAATTTTCATCGGCCGACCGTATTTTTGGAAATACGACGGGCTGCCGATCATCCGCTTTGTGGTGTCGGTCAGCTTGCGGGCGCGCAGCGAACTGTCCTCTAGGTCACCGACCCGAATGGCCATATCAAAGCCTTCGGAAATCAGTTCGACATAGCGGTTGTTCAACACCATGTTCACGGTGATATCGGGGTATTCCAGCAGGAAATCCCCCAAGATCGGCGACAACAAGTTCACCCC
>JAHEDL010000154.1 GCA_024641255.1 Pseudorhodobacter sp. | reverse complement strand
CGCAAACCAGAATAGCGCCGTCCATCTGTGCCGCGCCGGTGATCATGTTCTTCACATAGTCAGCGTGGCCGGGGCAGTCGACGTGGGCGTAGTGACGGTTCTCGGTTTCGTATTCGACGTGGGCGGTCGAAATCGTGATCCCACGAGCGCGCTCTTCCGGTGCGCCGTCGATCTGGTCGTAAGCGCGGAATTCACCAAAGTATTTGGTGATTGCTGCCGTCAGCGTCGTCTTGCCGTGGTCAACGTGGCCGATCGTGCCGATGTTGACGTGCGGTTTATTCCGTTCAAACTTTGCCTTTGCCATGATGGCCTCCTAATTAGATCGGGTGTGGTGCGGATGGGCACCCTACGAGGTGGTAGGGCGGGCGTTAGCCCGCCACACCGGTTATGCGTATTTCTTCTGGATCTCGTCCGAGATGTTCTGCGGAACGGCGTCGTAGTGGTCGAACTCCATCGAGAACACGGCGCGACCCGAGGTCATCGAGCGCAGGGTGTTGATGTAGCCGAACATGTTTGCCAGCGGGACCATGGCGGCGATGACGTTCGCGTTGCCGCGGCTGTCTTGGCCGTTGATCATGCCCCGACGCGAGGTCAGGTCGCCGATGACGCCGCCGGTGTATTCTTCCGGGGTGACGACTTCGACTTTCATGATCGGTTCCAGAAGCTTAGCGCCGGCCTTTTTCAGACCATCACGCATAGCAGCCCGCGAAGCGATTTCGAAAGCCAGCACCGAGGAGTCAACGTCGTGGAACGCGCCGTCGATCAGAGCCACTTTGAAGTCGATAACCGGGAAGCCAGCCAACGGGCCCGAGTCCATGACGGACTTGATGCCTTTTTCGACGCCGGGGATGTATTCCTTCGGAACCGCACCACCAACGATCTTGGATTCGAACGAATAGCCTTCGCCCGGCTCCGTCGGCGAGATGATCAGCTTCACACGTGCGAACTGGCCGGTACCACCGGTTTGTTTCTTGTGCGTGTAGTCGATTTCATGCTCGCGCGAGATCGTTTCGCGATAAGCCACCTGCGGCGCACCGATGTTCGCCTCGACTTTGAATTCGCGACGCATACGGTCAACGAGAATGTCGAGGTGAAGTTCGCCCATGCCCTTCATGATGGTCTGGCCCGATTCGATATCGGTTTCGACGCGGAAGGACGGGTCTTCGGCAGCCAGACGGGCCAAAGCGATGCCCATCTTTTCTTGGTCAGCTTTGGTCTTCGGCTCGACCGCGATCTCGATAACCGGGACCGGGAAGGTCATGGTTTCCAGAACAACCGGGTTTGCCGGATCACACAGCGTGTCACCGGTGGTGGTTTCTTTCAGACCGCCCAAGGCGATGATGTCGCCTGCGAATGCTTCGGAAATTTCTTCCCGTTCAATCGCGTGCATCATCATCATACGGCCAACGCGCTCGCGGCGCTCTTTGGTCGCGTTCATCATCGCGTCGCCCTTGGCCAACTTGCCCGAATAGATCCGGGTGAAGGTCAACGAACCAACGAAGGGGTCGTTCATGATCTTGAACGCCAAGGCCGAGAACGGCTGCTCGTCGTCTGCAGAACGTGCGATGTTACGGGTTTCCGTCTCGTCGCCCGGCGCGAAGCCCATGTAGGGCGGCACGTCCAGCGGCGAAGGCAGATAGTCGATCACAGCGTTGAGCAAAGGCTGAACGCCTTTGTTCTTGAACGCCGAACCAGCCATAACCGGGATGAAGTCGATTGCCAGCGTGCCCTTGCGGATCAGCGCGCGCAGCGTGTCTTCATCAGGCTCGTTGCCTTCAAGATAGGCTTCCATCGCAGCGTCGTCTTGGCCCACTGCGGTTTCCAGCAGGTTCAGGCGCCATTCTTCGGCTTCGTCTTTCAACGAAGCGCGGATCGGCTGGCGAACCCAGGATGCGCCAAGATCTTCGCCCTGATAGACCCATTCTTCCATGGTCACCAGGTCGATGATGCCTTCCAGCTTGTCTTCCGCACCGATCGGCAAAGCGATCGGCATGGCGTTTGCGCCGGTACGGTCTTTGATCATGCGAACGCAGTTGAAGAAGTCTGCCCCGGTCTTGTCCATCTTGTTGACGAACACGATCCGCGGAACCTTGTAGCGATCAGCCTGACGCCACACGGTTTCGGTCTGCGGTTCCACACCTGCGTTGCCGTCCAGAAGAACGACTGCGCCATCAAGAACAGCCAGCGAGCGTTCAACTTCAATGGTGAAGTCAACGTGGCCGGGGGTGTCGATGATGTTGAAACGGAACTTCGTTGCCTTGTCGCCAAGACCCGAATTCGAATCAATCTGACGGTTCCAGAACGTGGTCGTGGCAGCCGAGGTGATCGTGATGCCGCGCTCTTGTTCCTGTTCCATCCAGTCCATCGTAGCGGCGCCGTCGTGGACTTCGCCGATTTTGTGGGACTTGCCGGTATAGTAAAGGATGCGTTCCGAAGTCGTGGTCTTGCCCGCGTCGATGTGGGCAATAATCCCGAAGTTGCGATAACGCTCAAGCGGATAGTCGCGTGCCATAATGACCCCTTACCAGCGGTAGTGGCTGAACGCTTTGTTTGCGTCGGCCATCTTGTGGGTGTCTTCGCGCTTTTTAACAGCCGTACCACGGTTGTTGACTGCGTCCGACAGTTCGGCAGCAAGACGCTCTTCCATGGTGTTTTCGTTGCGCTTGCGGGCAGCGATGATCAGCCAACGGATGGCCAATGCTTCGCGACGCTCGGTGCGCACTTCAACCGGAACCTGGTACGTTGCACCACCGACGCGGCGCGAGCGCACTTCGACGGACGGTTTCACGTTGTCCAGAGCTTCATGGAAAGCTTGGATCGGTTCGCGCTTCAGACGGGTCTGAACGCGATCAAGGGCGCCATAAACGATCGATTCTGCGACGGACTTTTTGCCGTCGAGCATCAGGTTGTTCATGAACTTGGTGAGAACCCGGTCGCCATACTTGGCGTCGGGAAGAATTTCGCGTTTTTCAGCGGCGTGACGACGTGACATCTCTGATCTTCCTTACTTCGGACGCTTCGCGCCGTACTTCGACCGGCGTTGACGACGTTCTTTGACGCCCTGGGTATCCAGAACACCGCGCAGGATGTGGTAACGCACACCCGGAAGGTCTTTTACCCGGCCGCCACGGATCAGAACCACAGAGTGCTCCTGAAGGTTGTGCTTTTCGCCGGGAATGTAAGAAATCACTTCGAAACCGTTGGTCAGACGCACTTTGGCGACTTTCCGCATAGCCGAGTTCGGCTTCTTCGGAGTGGTGGTGTAAACGCGGGTGCAAACCCCACGTTTTTGCGGGCAGGATTCCAAGTGCTGCGACTTGGACTTCCGTACGTTCGCTTCCCGCGGCTTGCGGATCAGCTGTTGGATAGTCGGCATTCACGTTCCCCGTGTTGCGCTGTCAATACTCGCCCCGAACCTCGGGACACTGCTTCTCGACGTCGTTTGCACAGATTGCAAAACGATAAAACCGCGGCCGTCCCTAGTGATAGGGCGGTGCGGTGGAATTCCAGAGGATCGGGGTGTGAACCCGGATCATGACCACATCAAGCATATCCCAAACTCCAGACGGAATGAGGGATAGCGCGGCTGATAGACAGAGTCGGTCCAGATGTCAACAGCCGCCGCAGGCGCTTAGCCCTTGTTTGCAAGGCCCAGCGGGCGCGGCAGCAGCGGCGCCAGAACGGCGGCAATCAGCGCGACAAGGCACCAAGACAGCACCACATCCGACAGAAAATGCCCGCCAGAGGCAACGCGCTGAAACCCGACAAAGGCCAGCATCGCCAGCGCGCCCCCCTGCCCCAGCCGGTATAGCGGCACCGACATGCGGTCACGCCACAGCGCAAGAATCAGCAGGCAGGTGATGGTCAGCGCCATCGTCCCCGCGCCTTCACCCGACACGAAAGAGCAGTTCTTGGCGCATTGATCGGTGATCGTCCAAGCCGGGGTAAACTGCGCGCCGCCGCCGAAATCGACCACATTCATCGGTCGCGCCCGGCCCCAATGCGCCTTCAGGATGCCGTTTACCAACAGCCCCGGCCCCAGCAGAAACAGCGCCAGCACATAGCCCGACAGCCGCGGCGCGATGCCAAGGATAGGCCGCCGCAACAGCAGACCCACGGCCAAAAACCCCAGCGCCAGCACCGGCACCACAATTGTGGCATCCCAGAACACCGTCCGCAGTGCCGAGATCACCGGATTGGTGGCAAGCGGAAAGCCGGTCGCATCGTGGAAATAGCCCGCAACGCCAAGGTCAAGCGCGGGCACAAGGCTAAACAGTGCCAAAAGCGCGGCCATCAGCGCGACAAGCGCAAGGATAAGGCGACTATTCATGCTGCAGACACTCCGCGTTAATCAAATACGCCGCCAATTGCCATTTGCGATAGGCCCCGCCGGTGGCATCCAGCGGCACCGCCTGCCCCGTACAGGTGGGCGGGGTGGATGTGACCACCAAGATCGGCCCGGTTTGGCTGGGCGGCAGCGGATAGCGCTGTTCATAATGGTGCATCGGCCGCCCCTGCGGGCGCGGCGCAAAAAACTGCAGCCCCGAGTCGCGCCCGGTATAGAACAGATCGGCAAGCACATCGCGCCGGTCGGCATAGACCGGAACGTCGCCCGCCTGATGCGCCAAGGCAATGATCTGCCGGCTCATCGCGGCGCGGCCAAGCTGACGTTCCAACAGCGGCGCGCCGTTCCAGTTCAGCGTTGGAAAGATCACCAACAGCGGCAAGATCAGGCTGACCGCACCGTTGACCGCAAACGACACCCGCAGCCAGCGCGGATGCTGGCGCAGCAGCCCAATCGCCAGCACGGTTCCGGCAAAATACGCCGAAACTGTCCAGTTCGACTCGGCCCGCCCCAACAATGATTGCAGCGTGATCACCAGCAAAACCGGCGCCGCAAAGGCCGCCTGCACCGGCAACCGACGCAGGGTGATCAGCAGCGCAGCCAGCAAAACCGGCCCAAAAACGCCAAACTGTTCCAGCACGAACTGCAGCGTCGCC
>JAHEDL010000150.1 GCA_024641255.1 Pseudorhodobacter sp. | reverse complement strand
GCCCCGGCATGTTGTAGCTGTTGGCCGTGGTGATGAACATCACGTTCGACAGATCGTATTCCACCTCAAGATAGTGGTCGACGAAGGTCGAGTTCTGTTCCGGATCCAACACCTCCAACATGGCACTGGCGGGATCGCCACGGAAATCCTGCCCCATCTTGTCAATTTCATCCAACAAGATCAGCGGGTTGGTGGTTTTCGCCTTTTTCAGCGCCTGAATGATCTTACCGGGCATCGACCCGATATAGGTGCGCCGGTGGCCGCGAATTTCAGATTCGTCGCGCACCCCGCCCAACGAAATCCGAATAAACTCCCGCCCCGTCGCCTTGGCAACCGACCGCCCAAGCGAAGTTTTGCCCACACCCGGAGGACCGACAAGGCACAGGATCGGCCCCTTCAGCTTGGCCGACCGCGCCTGCACCGCCAGATATTCAACAATGCGCTCCTTCACCTTTTCCAGACCGTAATGGTCCGAATCCAGCACCTTCTGCGCCGCCGCCAGATCTTTCTTGACGCGGGACTTTTCGCCCCACGGCACGCCCAACAGCCAATCCAGATAGTTGCGCACCACCGTCGCCTCGGCGCTCATCGGGCTCATGGACTTCAGCTTCTTCAGCTCGCCCTCGGCCTTTTCGCGCGCTTCTTTCGACAGCTTGGTCTTCTTGATCCGCTCTTCCAGCTCGGCCAATTCGTTCTGGCCGTCCTCGCCATCGCCAAGTTCCTTCTGAATGGCCTTCATCTGCTCATTCAGATAATACTCGCGCTGCGTGCGCTCCATCTGGCTTTTCACGCGGGTCTTGATCTTCTTTTCCACCTGCAGAACGCTCATTTCGCCCTGCATCTGGCCGTAAACCTTTTCAAGCCGCTCGGCGATGTCCAGCGTTTCCAGCATTTCTTGCTTCAACGCCACGTCCACGCCCAGATGGCCCGCCACAAGATCGGCCAACCGCGCCGGCTCGCGCGTTTCCGAAACGGCAGACAGCGCCTCTTCGGGGATGTTCTTCTTGATCTTGGCATAGCGTTCGAATTCTTCGGCGACCGCGCGCACCAAAGCCTCGGACGAATCCTTGTCGCCCGCCACTTCGTCCAACTTCTCGGCACGGGCTTCAAAGAAGCCGGGGTTTTCCACAAAGTCGGTGATGCGCACGCGCGCCTTGCCTTCGACCAGCACCTTCACGGTGCCGTCAGGCAGCTTCAACAGCTGCAATACATTGGCCAAAACGCCAACCTTATAAATACCGTCCGTAGCCGGGTCATCGACAGAAGGGTCGATCTGCGACGACAGCAAGATCTGCTTGTCATCAGCCATCACCTCTTCCAGCGCCCGCACCGATTTCTCGCGCCCTACAAACAGCGGCACGATCATATGCGGGAAGACCACGATGTCACGCAGCGGCAATACCGGGTAACTCGTGGAGAGGGTGTCAGTCATGTGCGTTTCCTTATCTGGCAGGAAGGCTATGGCCCCGGTCATCGGCAGCGCGTCAGCCTTCCCCTTCGGTCTTTATATCTGGTGGTCGCCCATGGGGGTGTCAACCACAGCATCAGCCATAATCATGCGCCTGTGATCGGACCGCTTCAAGGCCACATTGGCACGGATTTGAAACGAAGACGGCGCATCCGCGCAGGCTTACAGCGGTTCAATATCGCCCTCGGCCCGCTGGGCGTGAAACTGCGCCACAAACTGGCGCAATTGCCCCACCGCGATGGCATCGCGCAAACCCTGCATAAGCTCTTGGAAATAATGCAGATTGTGCCATGTCAGCAGCATCGAACAGATGATTTCTTGCGCCTTGAACACATGATGCAGATAGGCGCGCGAATAATTCCGGCAGCAGGGGCAGCTGCAATTTTCATCCAAGGGCCGCGGATCATCCTGATGCCGCTGGTTCTTGATATTGACTTGCCCGCGCCGGGTCCAGCCCTGCCCCGTGCGCCCCGATCGGCTTGGCAACACGCAATCCATCATATCAATGCCACGCTCGACCGCGCCAACAATGTCATCGGGCTTGCCGACGCCCATCAAATAACGCGGCTTGTCCGCAGGCAAAAAGCCCGGCGCATAATCCAGCACCGAAAACATCGCCTCCTGCCCCTCGCCCACCGCCAAACCGCCGACGGCATAGCCATCAAAGCCAATTTGCGTCAAAGCCTTGGCACTTTCTTCGCGCAAGTCCCGCGTTACGCCACCTTGCATGATGCCAAACAGCGCATGACCCGGCCGGTCGCCAAACGCATCGCGCGACCGCTGCGCCCACCGCATCGACAGCCGCATCGATTTGGCCACCGTGGCATCATCGGCTGGCAACGCCGGACACTCGTCGAAACACATCACAATGTCCGACCCCAACAGTTTTTGAATCTCCATGCTGCGCTCTGGGCTCAGCATATGTTTTGATCCGTCGATATGGCTGGAAAACCGCACGCCCTCTTCGGTCAGCTTGCGCAAGCTTGCCAAAGACATCACCTGAAAGCCGCCCGAATCCGTCAGAATCGGCCGCTGCCAGTTCATGAACTTGTGCAGGCCACCCAGATTGGCAATCCGCTCGGCGGTGGGGCGCAACATCAGATGATAGGTGTTGCCAAGCAAGATATCGGCGCCGGTTTCGCGCACCGACTCCGGCATCATCGCCTTGACGGTCGCCGCTGTGCCAACCGGCATGAAGGCGGGGGTGCGGATCTCGCCGCGCGGGGTGCTGATCACCCCGGTGCGCGCCGCGCCATCCGTGGCATGAAGGGCAAAGCCGAAAGCCTGTGCCATGGGAACTCCTGTCGTGAACATTGCTCTTTAGCGGGAATGGGGGCAGAAAGTGAAGAGGCAAGTGCCGTAATCGGTTTTGATGATGAGTATCGTTGTGAATGTTTTAAATGATCCCCCCGCCACACCGCTTCCCCCGGCCCGCCCCGCCATGGTGCGGCGCAGCACCGAACAGCGCCGCCTGCAAATCGCCGAAGCCGCACTTGCCTGCATTCAACAGGTCGGCCCCACCGGCCTGACCGCGCGCAAGGTTGCCGCCGCCGCGGGCCTGTCGCTTGGCCATCTGACCTATCACTATGCCGATATGGGGCAGATCATGGCCGCCGCGTTTCGCTTGGCCGCCGAACAGGTGCAAGCCGCCGGTCGCGCCGCGATGGCAAAATCCGGCGGCACCTCGACCGAACGCTTGGAACGCTTTTTGCGCGCCGGCTTCAGCCGCGATCTGATGACACCGGCGCATCTGCGCCTGAAAGTCGATCTGTGGTCCGCCGCGCTGACCAACCCCGAAATCGCCGCCATAGAACGCGATCTTTACGCCAGCCACCGCGAGGTGGTTGAAAGCCTGCTTGACCGCATGGCCGCCGCCTATGCCGTCGAACGCATTCCGGTGGTGGCCGATATGATCATGGCCACGCTTGACGGGCTGTGGCTGGATTGGCTGCGGCGCGGCAACGAAGCGGCGGTGAAAAACGGTCTGGAAGGCTGCGTGCTGTTTGCCCGCCTGCGCCTTGGCGGCAACTGACACCCGCGCCCAAACGCCCCAAGGCTAGCGCTTTCACATTGGCCCAAATATCCTCGCCGAAGGCAGCCCCACTCCAACTCGCGCAACGCATTGTTTTGCGCGCAAACCTTAACTCAAGGTAAATGCGCGAAACACAAGCCATTGATTTGTCGTAGCTAAAAACCTGTCCGCCAGTGCGACACCCACCACCTGCTTCACGCCGATTTGCTGGGAAACCGGCTTTCAAACCAGCGAAACATCAACACGATCAGCCCGGTAATCGCCATATAAACCACCGCCAGCATCAGCAGCGGCTCATAGACGATAAAGGTATCCTGCCGGATCCGCCCCGCCACCGCATAGGTATCCATGATGGTGATCGTCGACACCAGCGGCGTCGCTTTCAACTGCAACACCGTCTCGCCGCCCAAAGTCGGCAGCACCCGATGCAGCGCCTGCGGCAACCAGATCCGCCGAAACATCGTAAAGCGCGGCATCCCCATCGCCTTCGCCGCCTCAAGCTGGCCATGCGGCACACCCTTGAACGCGCCGCGCATCACCTCGCCCTCATAGCCCGCCACCGAAAGCGAAAGCGCCACCACCGCATAGGGCCAAGCCTGCCGCAAATAGGGCCACAGCACAGACCCGCGCAGCCCCGGGATCGACGGAAACAACGACCCCAGCCCGTAATACAGCAGCCAAAGCTGCAACAACAACGGCGTGCCCCGGATCACCGAACAAAACGCCCGCGCCGGTGCCGCAAGATACCAAGGCCCCGCCGCCTGCGCCAACCCCAGCGGCACCGCAAGCAACATCCCGATCACCATGGTGACAACCAAAATCCACAGCGTCCGCCAGATCCCCTGCACGATCAACAGCTGATACTTAGGCTCTGCCAGCCAATCCCAGCGCAGAAACCACGCGCAAGCCAAGACCAGCGCCACCGCCAACCCAATCAGCACCACCCGGTGCGGCTGTAACCAGTCGCGCATCTTAGCCCCCCGTCCGCTTCTGGCCCTTGCGCGCCCAAGCCTCGATGCGATGGAACACCACCGTCGACAGCAACGACAGCGCCAGATACAGCAGCCCCGCCGCCGTCAGGAAGGTGAAGAACGCCTTGGTGGTCGACGCCGCCTGCTGCGTCGCCTTGGTCAGTTCGGCAAACCCCACCACGCCCAACAAAGCGGTGTCTTTCGTGGCCACCAACCATAAATTCGCCAGCCCAGGGATCGCATTTGCCAGCATCAGCGGAAAAACGATACGCCACGCCAGCAACACCGGCGGCATCCCCATCGCCCGCGCAGCTTCGATCTGGCCGACCGGCACCGCCAAAATCGCGCCACGCAGCACCTCGGTCGCATAAGCGCCCTGCACTACGCCCAACACGGCAATGCCCGCAGCCACGCCCGAAATCTGGATGCGCTCATAGCCCCACAGCAGCAAAGCTTCGTTCACCGCCCCGGTGACGGCGTAGTAAAGAAACAAGATCAACACCAGCTCCGGCACAGCGCGGACGATGGTGGTAT
>JAHEDL010000147.1 GCA_024641255.1 Pseudorhodobacter sp. | reverse complement strand
TGCGCGAGGTTTTGCGGCAGTTGGCGGGCGAAGGCTATGTTGTGCTGCACGAAAATCGTGGCGCGCAGGTGTCGCCGATGACGCACAAGACGCTACGGAACTTCTTTGTGGCGGCGCCCATGATCTATGCAGCGGTGACGCGGCTTGCTGCGACGCATGCGACGGCGGCGCAGATCACCCGGCTGAAGGAATCGCAATGGGCGTTTCGGCAGGCGATCCGGTCGGGGGTGGCGGCGGACCGCGCGCTTGGCAATGAACGCTTTCATTCGATCATCGGCGACATGGCGGACAATGAATATCTGCTGCCGTCGCTGCGCCGGCTGCTGATCGACCACACCCGCATCGCGATGACGTTTTACAATCCGCGCAAGATCACCATGGCCGAAAACCAGACCGTTGCCGCCGACCAGCACGACCAGTTCATCGCGCTGATCGAGGCCGGAGATGCCGATGCCGCGGGCGATCTTGCCGTGGCGCATTGGGAACTTTCGCGGGCGCAGATCGAAAGTTTCGTTACCCCTGACAGTATCCATATCCCGCTGGGCCGCGCGCCGGGCGCCGAAGAAAAACGAGGAGCTTCATGAAGTTCGAAGGCATCTACACCCCAGCGATCACCCCGCATAACGCGGACGGGTCGATCAACCGCGACGCATTTGCCGCCCATCTGGAATATCTGATGGCGGCGGGCGTGCATGGCATCATCAACGGCGGCTCGACGGGCGAATATTATGCCCAGTCGATGCAAGAGCGGCTGGAGATGGCGTCTTTTGCGCGCGAAATCACCAAAGGCCGCTGCCATTTGATGGTGGGCACCGTGGCGATCCGTCTGGAAGACAGCATCATCATGGCCGAACATGCGGCCAAAATCGGCGCGGATTCGATCTTGGTCGGCTCGCCGCCCTATTCGGTGCCGACCGAACAGGAAAACGCGCTGAACGCGCTGGCGATTGATCGTGCGGCTGATCTGCCGATCATGCTTTACAACTATCCGGGCCGGATGGGCATCAATATGGGCGAGGAATTCCTTGACCGTGTTGGCCGGTCGCGCAACTTCTGCGCCATCAAGGAAAGCTCTGGCGATATCAACCGGGTGCACCTGCTGGCGCGCGACTATCCGCATATCCAGATGTCTTGCGGCATGGATGATCAGGCGTTGGAATTCTTTGCCTGGGGTGCGCGGTCCTGGGTCTGCGGCGGGTCGAACTTCTTGCCGAAGGAACATCTGGCGCTGTGGCAAGCCTGCGCCGTCGAGGGCAACTTTAGCAAGGGCCGCCGGATCATGTCGGCAATGATGCCGCTGATGCGGGTGCTGGAACAGGGCGGCAAGTTCATTCAGTGCATCAAGCATGGCGTTGAAATGGCAGGCAACTATGCCGGTCCGCCGCGCCCGCCGCTGAAAGGGCTGAACAAGGATGACAAGCGCCAGTTGGAACAGACGGTGCGCGTGTTGAAAACCACCATTGCCAAGATCGAGGCGGAGTGAACCCATGTCTCTTCTGACAACTGACGAATACAAGGCCATCGCCGCCGGGCTGACCTTTCCGACCCAAGCCTTCATTGACGGCAGCTTCCGTCCTGCCATCTCGGGCAAGACCTTTGACACGCTGAATCCTGCAACCGGGGCAGTGCTGGCGAAAGTCGCAGCTTGCGGTGCCGAGGATGTCGATTTTGCCGTCGGCAAGGCGCGCGATGCTTTTGAAGATGGCCGCTGGTCGCGGCTGCACCCGAAAGCGCGCAAAGAGGCGTTGATCAAGCTGGCCAAGCTGATCGAGCGGAATGCCTGCGAGTTGGCGGTGATGGAAAGCCTTGATAGCGGCAAGACCATTTACGATTGCGAATTGGTCGATGTGCCGGAAACGGTGAACTGCCTGACCTGGCATGCCGAGTTGATCGACAAGATCTATGATCAGGTCGCCCCGGCGTCGGACAACCATATTGCGTTGGTGGTGCGTGAACCGGTTGGCGTGGTGGGGCTGGTGCTGCCATGGAACTTCCCGCTGCTGATGCTGGCGTGGAAGATTGGCCCGGCGCTGGCTGCGGGCTGTTCGATCATCGTCAAACCGGCGCTGGAAACCAGCTTGACCGCGCTGCGCGTCGCCGAACTGGCGATGGAGGCGGGAATTCCCGCAGGCGTGTTCAACGTGGTTCCGGGCGGCGGCGCAGAAGTGGGCGAACCGATTGGCCGCCACATGGATATTGATGCGGTGTCCTTCACCGGATCGACCGCGACGGGGCGTCGGTTCCTGCAATACGCGGGCGAGTCGAACCTGAAAGAAGTCACGCTGGAAATGGGTGGCAAAAATCCGGCGGTGGTGCTGGACGATGCGGAAAACCTTGATCGGGTGGCGGCGCATATCGTCAATGGCGCGTTTTGGAACATGGGCGAAAACTGCTCTGCCGCGTCGCGGCTGATCGTGCAGAAGGGCGTGAAGGAAGACCTGCTGCAGCGCATCTTTGCCCATGCCCGCGAATGGCCGATGGGCGATCCGCTGGACCCGGTGAACCGGGTTGGCGCGCTGGTCAGCAAGGCGCATTTTGACAAGGTTGCCAGCTATCTTAGCAGCGATAAGAAAGCGGGCGGCCCGAAGGTGCTGATGGGCGGCAAGGCGGCAGCCGGTTTTGTTGAACCGACCATTCTGGAAGCCGCGCGCGATGCCAAACAGGTGCGCGAAGAAATCTTCGGGCCGGTGCTGTCGGTGCTGACCGTTGACAGCTTTGACGAGGCGATTGCCTTGGCCAATGACACCGACTACGGGCTTGCGGCGTCGATCTTCACCGCCAATGTGAAGAAGGCGATCCGTGGCGCGCGGGCGATCCGGGCGGGCACGGTGACGGTGAACTCCTTTGGCGAAGGCGACATCTCGACCCCGTTCGGCGGCTTCAAGCAGTCGGGCTTTGGCGGCCGCGACAATGGCATCCACGCGCATGACCAGTACACGCAGATCAAGACGATCTGGGTCGATCTGGCCGATGACGGAGATGAGGCTGTCGCATGACCAGCTACAGCGCGCGGCGGACCCCGGTGCAACGGGGCACCGCCGCATGGTCCGCCATTCTGCCGGGGCAACCCGCACCTGTCGCCCTTGACGGCGACAGGACTGCCGACTTTGCGGTGGTGGGCGGCGGTTTTGCCGGCCTGTCCGCGGCGCAGCGTCTGCGGGAGTTGAACCCCGGCGCGCGGATCGTGGTGCTAGAGGCCGGGCGGTTGGCGGAAGGCGCATCGGGGCGCAATTCGGGCTTCATGATTGATTTGCCGCATGAACTGACCTCGGACGATTATTCCGGCGGCGGCGACGACCGCGCGATCATTGCGCTGAACCGCAAGGCAATTGGTTTTGCACGCGGGGTGGTGGAAGAGTTCGGCATCGACCGGAACTTCTTTGATCCGGCGGGCAAGATCAACGGCGCGGCCTCTGACACGGCAGATGCGTTGAACCGGTCTTATGCCAAGCATCTGGACGAGCTTGGCGAAGCCAATCAGATTCTTGATGCCAAGGCGATGACCGAAGTGACCGGCAGCCGCCACTACACCTCGGGGGTTTACACGCCGGGCACGGTGATGTTGCAACCGGCGGGCTATATCCGTGGCTTTGGTGAAGGTCTGCGCCGCGCGGGTATCGAGGTGTACGAGGCAACGCCGGTCACCAGCATGGCGCAGCAAGGCAAGGCTTGGGTCATCACCACGCCGCGCGGGCGGTTGGCGGCGGGCAAGGTTATTCTGGCCAACAACGGCCATCTGGAAAGCTTTGGCTTTGCGCAGAACCGGCTGATGCATGTGTTCCTTTATGCGTCGATGACGGCGGAGCTGGACAGCGCGGCGCTGGCCCGTCTGGGCGGGCAGCCGCGTTGGGGCGTCACGCCGTCGGACCCGATGGGCACGACGATGCGGCGGATCGACACCGGGCAGGGCGGCAACCGCATCATCACCCGCACCTGCGCCACCTTCGAGCCGGGGATGGAGCCGACCGAGGCCACCTTGCAGCGCACCGCGAAAGTGCATCGTGAAAAGTTCGAAACCCGCTTCCCGCAATTGCAGGGTGCGCGGATGGAGCATACTTGGGCGGGCCATTTGTGCCTGAGCAAGAACGGCGTGTCGGTGATGAAAGAGCTGGACCAAGGGCTTTACGCCGCCTGCGTCTGCAACGGCCTTGGCACCGCACGCAGCACCCTGACCGGCATCGGCGCCGCAGACTTGGCCTCGGGCACCCAAAGCGACGTGACCCACCACTTTGCAACCGAAGCCCAGCCCACAAAGCTGCCACCCAAACCCTTCTCGACCATCGGCGCGAACATCTACCTGCGCTACAAAGAATGGCGCGCCGCGAAAGAATGAAACATGCAAAGCATCAAGACGGTCCACGTAATTTCCGCCCATGCTGAAGGCGAAGTCGGCGATGTGATTGTTGGCGGGGTTGCGCCACCGCCGGGCGCGACCCTTTGGGAGCAAAGCCGCTTCATTGCCCGCGACCAGACGTTGCGAAATTTTGTGCTGAACGAACCAAGGGGTGGGGTTTTTCGGCACGTCAACCTGCTGGTGCCGCCAAAGAACCCCGCGGCGGACGCGGCCTTTATCATCATGGAGCCGGAAGATACCCCGCCAATGTCGGGTTCAAATTCCATCTGCGTGGCGACCGTGCTGCTGGATGGTGGCATCTTGCCGATGCAAGAACCTGTCACCGAATTCACGCTCGAAGCTCCGGGTGGGCTGGTCAAAGTGCGGGCTGAATGTCAGGGCGGCAAGGCGCGGCGCATTTTCGTGCAGAACCTGCCCAGCTTCGCCCAGAAAATGTCGGTGCCACTAGAAGTTGAAGGCATTGGCACGCTTACTGTCGATACTGCCTATGGCGGTGACAGTTTTGTCATGGTTGACGCGAAGGCGCTTGGCTTTGCCCTAACCCCAGATGAAGCGCATGATCTGGCCCGGCTTGGGGCGCGCATCACCAAGGCCGCGACCGAGGCGATTGGATTTGTTCACCCCACCAACCCCGATTGGCGGCATTTTTCATTCTGCCAG
>JAHEDL010000140.1 GCA_024641255.1 Pseudorhodobacter sp. | reverse complement strand
CCGGTGGCCTTGCCCCAGCCCTTGGCGGCATGGGCGGCCTCGACCGCGTTGCGAATGTCTTTGCGATTGCCAAGGCCGACATGGCCCAGCAGCTTGGACTTGGCCGACCAGATCGGCAGACTGTAGCCGCCATCGGGCCGCGCCTGCTTGCCGCCGACATAAAGCTTGGCGGTGCGGTCGATGCCTTCGACCTCTGGCACGGCAGGGGCGGGCACCAGTTTTGCGGGTGGCAGCGCTTTGGTTTTGCGGGCGGGTTTCAGATAGGCCAGCAGGCCCTCCCACCCGCCTTCGCGGCCAAAACCGCTTTCGCGCACGCCGCCAAAGCCGGCGGCGGCATCAAACAGGTTGGTCGCGTTGATCCAGACCACACCGGCCTTGATCTTGGGCGCGATATCCAGCGCAAGGTTGACGTTTTCGGTCCACACCGTCGCCGCCAGCCCGTATTTGGTGTTATTGGCCAGTTCGACCGCCTCGGTGGCGGTGCGGAACGTCATCGACACCAGCACCGGGCCAAAGATTTCTTCCTGCATCAGCGGCGAGGCGGCCGACAGACCGGTGATCAGCGTGGGCGGATAGTAGCAACCGGCCGGCACGGTGCAGGCGGCATGATAAACCTCGCCGTCTTTGCAGCCGCCGACCAGACCTTGGATCGTGGCAAGCTGCACCGGATCGACGATGGCACCGACATCAATGCATTTGTCCAGCGGATCGCCGATGCGCAACCCGTCCATCCGGCGTTTCAGCTTGGTATGGAACCGCTCGGCGATGCCTTCTTGCACCAATAACCGCGACCCGGCACAGCAGACCTGCCCCTGATTGAACCAGATCGCGTCGACCAGCCCTTCGATGGCGCTGTCGATATCGGCGTCATCAAACACGATATAGGGCGATTTGCCGCCCAGTTCCAAGGTCAGCGCCTTGCCGGTGCCCGCTGTCGCCTCGCGGATTTTCTTGCCGACAGAGGTAGAGCCGGTGAAGGCGATCTTGTTGACATCAGGATGCGCGACCAAGGCCGCACCCGTGTCGCCATCGCCGGTGACAATGTTCAAAACGCCCTTCGGCAGGCCGGCTTCGCGGGTCAATTCGGCAAACAGCAAGGCGGTCAGTGGCGTGTATTCGGCCGGTTTCAACACCACGGTATTGCCCGCCGCCAGCGCCGGGGCGACTTTCCACGCCAACATCAGCAGCGGAAAGTTCCACGGAATAACCGCGCCGCAAACGCCCAAGGGCTCTTGCCCCGGCAATTCGCTGTCCATCAGCTGCGCCAGCCCGGCGTGGTAATAGAAATGCCGTGCCACCAAAGGCAGGTCGATATCGCGCGCCTCGCGGATCGG
This sequence comes from Pseudorhodobacter sp., assembly GCA_024641255.1. Lineage (GTDB taxonomy): Bacteria > Pseudomonadota > Alphaproteobacteria > Rhodobacterales > Rhodobacteraceae > Cypionkella. The sequence continues at coordinate 3,731 of JAHEDL010000140.1, read as the reverse complement.
CTTGCCGTTGTCCATGGTTTCCAACACCGCCAACAACCGGCTGTGCTTTTGCACCAAGCGCGCCAAGGCATAGAGATACTTGGCCCGCGCCGATCCGGGCAGCTTGCCCCATTTGGGCTGCGCCCGCCGCGCCGCGGCCACGGCGCGATCAAGGTCGTCTGACGTGCCTTGTGTAACCTGCGCCAGCGTCGCGCCAGTGGCGGGGTTTCGGGTATCAAACCCGGCAGCGGGGGCCGTAAAGCCGCCGTCAATCCAGTGGCCAAAGCGGCGCTCATGGCTGGCCAACCACGCCAGCACTTCGGCATTGCCTTCGGGCGCCGGGCCATATGCCATGGTATCAAAGATTTCACGAACGGAAGTGGTCATGGCTTGGTCCTTTCGGCGGAAGTTCCGGTGGCCGGCGTGCGCCTCCGGCGGGGATATTTTTGCCAAGATGAAGCGATCTGTCGGGCTTCATCTTGGTCTAAATATCCTGGGGTGAGCGCCGTAGGCGCGAGGGGCAAAGCCCCTTTGCAAACGCCCATTGGCTTACCCCATCGCATGGCGGTTGGCGGCCGAGTATTGGCCTGTCAGGTAATGGTCCAACTGGCGTTCGATATCGCCCAGTAGCGACGAGGCACCGAAGCGGAACAGGTCGGGTTGCAGCCACGGGTGGCCGAGTTCGTCTTTCATCAGCGCCAGATACAGCAAGCTGTCCTTGGCTTTCGAAATGCCGCCTGCAGGTTTGTACCCGACCTTGATGCCGGTGCGGTCCTGATAGTCGCGGATGCAGCGGATCATTGTCAGGCTGACCGGCAGGGTGGCGTTGACCGGCTCTTTCCCGGTTGAGGTTTTGATGAAATCGGCCCCGGCCATCATGCAGACCAAAGAGGCGCGGGCGACGTTGCGCAGGGTTTGCAGTTCGCCCGTGGCAAGGATGGCTTTCACATGCGCCTCGCCACAGGCGGCGCGCATTTCGACCATTTCATCATACAGGGCTTGCCAGTTTTGCGTCAGAACGTGGCGGCGCGAGATCACGATGTCGATTTCTTTCGCGCCGGCTTTGACAGAATCGCCGATTTCCATGATCCGGGTGCGATACGATGACAGGCCCGCCGGGAAGCCGGTTGACACGGCGGCGACCGGGATGTTGGAGCCTTCAAGCGCGCGCACGGCGGTTTCGACCATTTCGTGGTAAACGCAGACCGCGCCGGTGGTCAGCCCTTGCATGCCCAACTTTTCCAGCAACTCTGGTGCCACTGGCTGGCGGGCCTTGGCGCAAAGCCGTTGCACGCGGCCAACGGTGTCGTCACCCGACAGGGTGGTCAGGTCGATCAGGCTGATGGCTTTCAACAGCCATGCCGCCTGAAACTCTTTCTTGACCGAGCGGCGGCCACCCAAAGTTGCGGCGCGGCGTTCGATGGCCGAGGTGTTGGCTTGCACAGAGGCGACCCAGTCCAGATCCAGCGGCATTCCGGGATTGCGGGTATGGGTCAGTGTGGGCAGCTGCGCTTTGGTATCGGTCAGGGTCTGCATCGGGCGCTTACCTTTCATGTTGGCCGCAGCTTGCAGGGGCGGCGGCGGTCTGGCAAGGGCCGCGTGGCGCTGGCGCGCGCGGATTTGACTGCGGGGTAAAAGTCGTGCTGTTGGCGCATCGGACCGAAAACATACCAACGTGATACCTGTTGGCAGAGCCGCCTGACACCGCTTGGTCAGCGGCGTTTGCCGGCCCAATCGGCCTTGGTGCTTGTGGGCGGCAGCGGGTCTTTGCCAAGGTGCAGGTGGGTTTTCGCCAGATACAGCGCCGACACTGGTGCGGTCAGGAACAAAAACACCGAGATCATCACCACCTGCCAGCTGGCGCTGCCGGTTTGCCAATACATCGCTATGGCGGCGGCCAGCAGGGTCGCGCCGACGCCAAGCGTGGTGGCTTTGGTTGGCGCATGCAGGCGTTGCATCGGGGTTTTCAGTTTCAGCAGGCCAAAGCTGCCGATCAGCCCGAACAGCCCGCCGATTACCAGCAGAAGCGAGATGCAGGTTTCTAGCAGCAGGCTCATTCGATGATCCCCCCGCGCAGCAGATATTTGCAGAACGCCACGGTCGACACGAAGCCGGTCATCGCAAACAGCATGGCGGCGTCAAATCCAAGGGTTGACCCGGTTTGCACGCCATAAAGCACGATCAAGGCGATGATGTTCACCACCATGGTATCAACCGCCAGAATACGGTCTGTGATCTGAGGGGCGGTGGCCAACCGCCACAGGTTGAGCAGAAGCGCCAGTGCAAAGCAACCGATGGCGAAGGCAAGCGCAAGATGAAGCATCAGGCGAAAATCCTTTTCAGGCGGGCTTCGTAGCGGGACTTGATATCGTCGCGGATGGCATCGGGATCGGGGGCATGCAGGGCGTGGATCAGCAGGGTTTTGCTATCGGCGGAAAATTCGGCGGTCAGGGTGCCGGGGGTCAGGGTGATGGTGCCAGCCAATAGCGCAAGCGCCTCGGGGCTTTGCAGATCGACCGGCACACTGATCCATGCCGATTGTAGCTGATCGGCGGGGGTGAACAGGATCAGCCGCGCGACGTGGATGTTGGCGGTAAGCACATCCCACAGCACCAGCGCGACATAGCGGGCCAGTGCCAGCGGGTGGCGGATGTGCGCGCGGCCCGGCCAATAGGCAGCGGTGACGTGCGGAAGTGCTGCGGCAAGCACAAGCGCCACCAGGGCAGAGCCGAGGGCGGCGCTGTTGACCAGCAAGATCCACGCGACAAACAGCGTGACTGACAGGTAGGGGTGCGGGAACAGTTTGCGCATGTTAGCTCCCCAAGCCATTGGCGGCGATATAGGCGTTAGGGTGATGCAGGTCTTGCGCAACCTGCGCCAGCCAAGCGGTGAGCGGCCCGGCAAAAAGCGTCAGTGCGGCAAGGACGATCAGGCAAAACGCGCTGGCGATCAGGGTGGCGGCGGGCGGGTTGGTTTTCGCGGCTTCAGGCTGGGCCTGCGGGTGCCAGAACAGCGCCGAGCCTGCGCGCACAAAGCCGATCATGGTCAGCAGGGATGACAGCAAGATTGCCAGCCAAGGCAGCGGTGCGCGCAGGGCATCAAGCAGCAGCAGCTTGCCAATAAAGCCTGACAGTGGTGGCAGGCCGACCATGGCGACAGCAGCCGCCATGAACAGCGCGGCGATTGCGCCGCCGCGATGGCTGCGTGCCAGATCGGCAATCAGGAACAGCGCGGCGGTGGCAAGGGTGGAATGCAGCAGATAATACAGGCCCGCCGTGGTGCTGGTTGGCGCAAAGGCCGAAACCGCCAGCAGCAGCACGCCCATCGACCCAATCGCCGCAAAGGCAATCTGGCGCGGCAGATGCGTTGCGCCCAGAACGCCTATGGCGCCGACCGCCATGGTCAACAGGGCGGCGGGGTGCAGCAGATCGGCGATCAGGCTGCCGGTGGCGGGCAGGGTGGGCGGAAACACCAGCGTGCCAAACCGCAGCAGCGCATAGGCGCCGACCTTGGTCATCACCGCGAATAATGCTGCTACCGGACCGGGGGCGTTGGCATAGGTGCCGGGTAGCCAGAACTGCAGCGGCACCAGCGCTGCCTTGATCGCGAAAACCAGCATCAGCAGCACGGCAGCGACCCGGATCAGCGCATGGTCGGCGGGCGGCAGCAGCGCCAGCTTTTGCGCTAGGTCTGCCATGTTCAGGGTGCCGGTGACGGCGTAAATCGTCGCCAATGCAAACAGGAACAGCGTT
>JAHEDL010000136.1:2323-5074 GCA_024641255.1 Pseudorhodobacter sp. | reverse complement strand
TTGAAGAGGCCGCGCGGCTGCGTGACGAGGTGAAGCGGCTGGAAGCCGTGGAACTGACCATCGCCGATGATCCGCTGGCACGGCAATCGGTGGTCGAAGAAGCGGTTGAAGAGGCTACAAAGATGGCGGGGCGATCAACGGCAGGGCGTGCCGGGCAGCGCGGCGGCAAAGCCCGCAGGGGGCGCTAGCGCCGCATCAGGCCCCCAAGCGTTCGACCAAAGCAATGTTTTTCGGCGTGGCCAAGCGTTTTACCGTAACCACTGCCGACCGGCTTTCGGACCAGTAGTACGGCGAATTCAACACCTCTGGCGGCAGCAAATTCTTCAGGAAAACCTGATGGGTCTGCTGACGCACCGAAACTTCGTATTTCGCACTGCGCAAGCGCACGCCGGGCGACATGAAATGTTCGCGCAGCACGGCAAGGCGATTTTCCAGCGCCTGAATTTGCGCTTTCAGTTCAACATACTCGTCAACCATGTTCATACACCGCTCCATCCTGATCCTGTGCCGCCGGACAGGGATAGAGCGGTGGCGCTTAAAAACCGGTAAATTCAGCCGGCCGGTTTTGGGTTAATATACGTCAACCACCTCATACATCACCGGTTCAAAGCCACGACACAGCGCGGCGATTTCGCGGTTGCGTTCACGCATTTCCGGGGTGCGCAACATGGCCTGATAATCCTCGCGCCGCTGCCATTTCGAATAATTGCAGATCCGCGTCATCGCATCGTTCATATGCAGCCCTGCCCCCAAAAAGCCGGGCTGATGGCGAATGACCGTGTCATAGGCCAGTTGCAACCGCTCCATCACGTCATGGGCGGTGGCGGGGGTCATTTCGAAGGTGGTGATCACGGTCTGGCCGGTGAAGGCGGTAGAGATTTCTGTCATCGCGGGTCCTCCTTTTTCGCAGCCTAGGCCCGCGTACAGAGTCGGGCAAGACGGCTTGGCAGCAACAGATTTTCCCGCCAGACTGACCGCTATGGAAAATGAACATGACGCCTATAAACCCGCCCAGATTGCCGCGCTGATTGAAAGCGCGGGCGTTGCCAAGGCCAGATTGCCGTTTGGGCAAATGCTGACGCTGGCGGTTCTGGCCGGGGCCTTCATCGGGTTTGGCGGGGCGGCCTATCTGATGGTGATGACGGGGGTAGAGCCGACCGGCCCAGCCAAACTGTTGGGCGGCGTGGTGTTTTCGCTGGGGCTGATCTTGTGCATCGTTGGCGGGGCTGAACTTTTCACCGGCAACGCGCTGATGGTGATGGCGGCGGTGGACGGAAAGATCAGCCCAACAGAGCTGCTGCGCAATTGGGGCGTTGTGTATGTGGGCAATGCGATTGGCGCACTGGGTCTGGCGGCGGCGTTTTGGGCCAGTGGCATGCTGGCGCTGCCGTTTGGCGAAACCGCTGTAAAGGTGGCGCTGGCGAAAACCGCCCTGACACCGCTGGCGATGCTGGCCAAGGGCGCGCTGTGCAACGCTTTGGTGTGTCTGGCGGTGTGGCTGACATTTTCGGCGCGCGACACAACGGGGAAAATTTTTGCCGTGCTGTGGCCGATTTCGGCCTTTGTCTTGCTGGGGCTGGAACATTCGATCGCGAATATGTTCTTGATTCCGCTTGGTATCCTGGCCGGAGCCGATGTTTCTCTGACGGCAGGGCTGACCAATCTGTTCTGGGTCACGCTGGGCAATCTGGCAGGCGGCGCGGGCGGAGTTGCGCTGGCGTATCGCTATGCCTATCTGGGCGGAAAGAGGGCGTAATACATGAAACTTCTAGACGCGAACGACCCGTTCCTGCGCCCGGTTTGGCGGCGGTGGGCAACCGGTGTGCTGCCGATGATTTGGGGCGGCGTCGAGTTTTACTATAACAGCCCCGGCTGGGGGATTTTGTTTTTCGGCGCGGGGGCTTACGCGCTTTGGGTGCTGATCTTCAACCGCGCGGACAGCGAATAGAGCCGCGCATTTCGCCGCTATCGCCTTGCAGCGACGCCTCATTAAGCTTGCAGCCGGTCACGTCGGGGATCAGCGCCAGCATTTCGGCGCGAATGGTTTCATGTTCGCCGCGATGGGCATAGCCTTGGCGGATAACCTCGACCCGTTTTTCGGTAAAGAACACGGTATAGGGGCGACCCGCGCGGGTGACATCAACGCGGGTTGCATTGAAAAACTCTGGCGCGGGTTGCGCGCCGCAGCCCGCCAGCAAAAAGAAAAGGATGAAGCGTTTCATCGCATCATCCTGACGGGTTTTGCTTAACAGACGGTTAATAGCGAAGGGCGGCAGATCCCGGTGCGGATCAATAACCCCTGACAGCAAAACGCTGGCCCCGCTGCAGGAGGGGCCAGCGCAAATCAGATCATCGCTTAGTTGTCCATCTTCAGCGCGGAAATGAACGCCTCTTGCGGGATTTCCACCTTGCCGAACTGGCGCATCCGCTTTTTACCGGCTTTTTGCTTTTCCAGAAGTTTCTTCTTCCGGGTGGCGTCGCCGCCGTAGCATTTCGCCGTCACGTCTTTGCGCATTGCCGACAGGGTTTCGCGGGCGATCACCCGACCGCCGATGGCGGCCTGAATCGGAATCTTGAACATGTGACGGGGGATCAGGTCTTTCAACTTTTCCACCATTGCCCGACCGCGAGTTTCGGCGCGGTCGCGGTGCACCATCATCGACAGCGCATCGACAGGTTCTTCGTTGACCAAGATCGACATCTTGACCAAGAAATCTTCGCGGTACTCAGAGATTTGGTAGTCAAAGCTGG
>JAHEDL010000136.1:0-2223 GCA_024641255.1 Pseudorhodobacter sp. | reverse complement strand
GTTTCGGCGCGGTCGCGGTGCACCATCATCGACAGCGCATCGACAGGTTCTTCGTTGACCAAGATCGACATCTTGACCAAGAAATCTTCGCGGTACTCAGAGATTTGGTAGTCAAAGCTGGCGTAGCCTTGGGTCACCGATTTCAGGCGGTCGTAGAAGTCGAACACCACTTCGGCCAAGGGCAGGTCATAGACCACCATTGCCCGCGAGCCGGCGTAAGACAGATCAAGCTGGATGCCGCGACGGTCTTGGCACAGCTTCAGGATGTCACCAAGGTAATCATCCGGCACCATGATGGTCGCCTTGATCCGCGGCTCTTCGATGTGGTCGATATAGGTCAGGTCGGGCATGTCGGCGGGGTTGTGCAGGTCTTGCACGGTGCCGTCCTTCATGTGCAGCTTGAAGACCACCGAAGGCGCGGTGGTGATCAGGTCGATATCATATTCGCGTTCCAAGCGGTCGCGGATGACTTCAAGGTGCAACAGACCAAGGAAGCCGCAGCGGAAGCCGAAACCAAGCGCGGCCGAGGTTTCCATCTCGGTCGAGAATGACGCGTCGTTCAGCGACAGCTTTTCGATGGCGTCACGAAGGTTTTCGAATTCGTTGGCGTCCACCGGGAACAAACCACAGAACACCACCGGTTGCGCGGGTTTGAAGCCCGGCAGGGCGGCTTCACAGCCTTTGCGTTCGTGGGTGATGGTATCGCCGACGCGGGTGTCGCGCACCTGTTTGATCGAGGCGGTGAAGATGCCAATCTCGCCCGGCCCAAGTTCGTCGATGTCGACCATCTGCGGCTTCAGCACGGCCAGCTTGTCCAGACCGTAAACGGCGTTGGTCTGCATCATGCGGACGCGGTCGCCTTTGCGGACGACGCCATCCATGACGCGGATCATCACGACCACGCCCAGGTAGGGGTCGTACCAGCTGTCGACCAGCATCGCCTTGAGCGGGGCGTCGCGGTCGCCCTTTGGGGCGGGCAGGCGGGTGACGATGGCTTCAAGCACGTCGGGAATGCCAAGGCCGGACTTTGCCGAGATTTCGATGGCGTCAGAGGCGTCCAGACCGATCACGTCTTCGATCTGTTGCTTGACCCGATCCGGTTCGGCGGCGGGCAGGTCGATCTTGTTCAGAACCGGCACGATTTCGTGGCCGGCATCCAGCGCCTGATAGACGTTGGCCAAGGTTTGCGCCTCGACGCCTTGGCTGGCGTCGACGACCAGCAGCGAGCCTTCAACCGCGCGCATCGAGCGGGAGACTTCGTAGGCAAAGTCGACGTGGCCGGGGGTGTCGATCAGGTTCAGGATGTAGGTTTTGCCATCCTTCGCCGGATATTCGATGCGGACCGTGTTGGCCTTGATGGTGATGCCACGTTCGCGTTCGATATCCATGCTGTCCAGCAGCTGCGCCTTCATATCGCGCGCGGCGACGGTGCCGGTCATCTGGATCAGACGGTCGGCCAAGGTGGATTTACCGTGGTCAATGTGGGCCACGATGGAGAAGTTGCGGATGAGGTCAAGCTGGGTCATGCGCGCGATATAGCGGGTTTGACAAGGGGCGGGAAGGGGGTTGTGCGGCTGGGCGGTGTCCGTCAGTGCGACGCCGGGGTGGGGTTAGGGATATCAATGGGTTAGGTTGAAGCGGTTAGGGGGTTGTTAGGGATTTCTGGGGTTTCACGTGCGTAGATATTCGCCCGCGACAGAAAATGAGCGGTCGGCTTCGGCCGCTTGGTCCCGGCTTGCGCGGCCACTGCCGACACCGTCGCGGAGCAGCTGCAACAAGGCGGCGGGATCGTGGCCCGATGCCGTTGTTTTATGGCAGAGCGAAAGCGGCCAGATATGCAGCAGACAGCGCGGCGATATGCGCAAGGCGTCAGGGCCATCCGAGAGCCTATAAAGCGGGCCGGTATCTTGGGCATCTGTAAGGTGACTTTCACGCCAATACCCCGCCGTCAGATACATTTCTGCGGCCCACCCAACCCAGAGAGCCCAGGTTTCAATGCGCGCTCTAAGGTGCCAATCCCGAAAGTCGTGCGGCAGATCGACCATGTTCGCGCTTGCGCCGGATTATCGGCGGGAAAGCATGTCTTGCGCGGGCATGATCCCCCCCTACCCCGCCAGCGCGCATAGGATTTCGAACATCATCGTCGCGCCAACGAGGGCGGTGTTGCCGGAGGGGTCGAAGGGGGGGCTGACTTCGACCACGTCGGCACCGATCAGGTTCAGG
>JAHEDL010000127.1 GCA_024641255.1 Pseudorhodobacter sp. | reverse complement strand
ACCGGAGGGTTGCCGCAGGGACGCGGTAACTTAACAAACGTCCTTATCCAACTTGGGAGTCATCAATGAAGAAACTTCTTGCTCTTTCGACCGCGCTTACGGTCGTGGCTTACGCGGCAAATGCCGACGTGACCGTTATGTCTTGGGGCGGTGCTTACGGCGCTGCACAAACCGAGGCACATGTGAAGCCGTTCACCGCGAAGACCGGTATCGCGGCAACCATGACCGACAGCGACAACCCGGCGACCCCGATCAAAGCTATGGTCGAAGCTGGCAACGTCACCGTTGACGTGGCTTCGGTTGAATATGCTGACGCAATTCGTCTGTGCGACGAAGGCGTTCTGGAGCCGATCGACCCGGCTAGCCTGCCGGCTGGCGCTGATGGCACCCCGGCTGCGGACGACTTCCTGCCGGGCGCTGTGACCGATTGCGGCATTTCGACCGACATCTGGGCAACCGTATTCGCCTATGACACCACGAAGTTCCCGGAAGGCCCGAAAACCGCCGCCGATTTCTTCGACTTGACCAAATTCCCGGGCAAGCGCGGCCTGCACAAGGGCGCAAAAGCCGTTCTGGAATTTGCTTTGATGGCTGACGGCGTTGCTCCGGCTGATGTCTATGCAACCTTGGCAACCCCGGAAGGCGTTGACCGCGCCTTCGCTAAACTTGACACCATCAAAAAAGACGTTGTGTGGTGGGAAGCTGGCGCGCAGCCGCCGCAACTGTTGGCTGACGGCGAAGTCGCTATGACTTCGGCTTATAACGGCCGTATTTTCAACGCCGCTGTTGGCGAAGGCAAGCCGTTCCAGATCGTTTGGGATGCGCAAATCTTCGAAAACGAAATGTACGTGATCCCGAAGGGCGCACCGCACGTTGACGAAGCGAAGCAGTTCATTGCTTACGCGACCTCGACCGAAGGTATGCAGGCTCAGGCGACGCAAATTTCGTACGGCCCGGCGCGTAAATCGGCCAACGCCACCCCGATCACCTACAAAGACGGCAAAACGCTGATGGGGCCGAACGTCCCGACCGCGCCGGAAAACATGGTGAACGCGCTTGGTTCGTCGTTTGAATTCTGGGTCGATCATGACGCAGAACTGAACGACCGCTTCAACGCTTGGCTGGCAGCCAACTGATCAGCCCCAAGCTGATTAACGCGAACTGATCAAATCTCTGGGCGCGGCTTGCTGCCGCGCCCAGGTTTGACGCAAGGATGAACGATGGCTGATCTGACCTCTGCCCCCGAGATGTTGCGCACCGCCGACGGCCGCCCGCTTAAATCGGCGCTGGCGCAGGCGCAGCGCAAAGCCAAATGGCGCGCTTTCTTTCTGGTGGCACCGCTGCTGGCTTTTGTGGTTCTTACCTTTGTCTTCCCGATTTTGAAGATGCTGGAACGGTCAGTCTATCATGACGGCTTTTCCGCCAACGCCCCGACCCTGACCGCGTGGTTCGCCGAACATCCGGCTGGAGCCGAGGTGACTGAAGAGGCCTATGCGGCGCTGGTCACCGATCTTGCGCAGATGCAGAAGGTCAAAGCCGCTGGTGAAGCGGGCAGCCGGATCAACTATACCGTTCCTGGCACGATTTCGATGTTCAAATCCGGCGCGCGGGCTGCCGGCAAGATGGTTCCGCCGTTCAAGGACGCGCTGATTGCCAACAACAAGATGTGGGGCGACCCGCTGGTTTGGGTGGCAATGCGCAATGCGTCTTCGCCGTGGACCTCAGACTTTTACATGGTGTCGACCGACATGAAGCGCACCGTTGATGGTGGGCTGGAGCGTGTCGAAGACAACCAGCGCATCTATGTTTACCTGTTTGTGAAGACCTTTGGTCTTTCGATGGTGATCACTGTGCTGTGCCTGCTGTTGGCGTTCCCGATTGGGCATTTGTTGGCGGTGTTGCCGATGGCAAAATCGAACCTGCTGATGATCCTGGTGTTGCTGCCGTTCTGGACATCACTTTTGGTGCGGACCAGCTCGTGGATCGCCATTTTGCAAGAGCAGGGCATTATCAACGACCTGATGGTTTGGATTGGCGTGATTGGTGACGATGGCCGGGTGCGGATGATCTATAACCAGCTTGGCACCATTATCGTGATGACGCATATCCTGCTGCCGTTCATGGTGTTGCCGCTGTATTCGGTGATGCGGGTGATCCCGCCCAGCTATGCCCGTGCGGCGCGGTCGCTTGGTGCAACCAGCTGGACCACGTTCCGCCGGATCTATCTGCCGCAAACCCTGCCGGGTATCGCTGCTGGGTCGCTGTTGGTGTTCATTCTGGCCGTTGGCTACTACATCACCCCGGCCTTGGTGGGCGGTGCGGATGGTCAGCTGATTTCGAACCTGATCAGCTTCCACATGAACAAAGCAAACTGGTCGATGGCGGCTGCACTGGCAGCGATCCTGCTGGGTGCCGTGCTGATCCTGTACTGGCTGTATGACCAGTTGATCGGCATCGACCGTCTGAAACTGGGCTGAGGAGACACTCATGGCACTGCCAATCTATGCCTCGCCGCTAGAGCGGGTCTGGTACTACACCTTCCGCGTTCTGTGCGCTCTGATCTTTCTGTTTCTGGTCGCACCGATCCTGATCGTGATCCCGCTGTCTTTCAACGTCGAGCCGTATTTTTCGTTTACGCACAAGATGTTGACCTTTGATCCGACCGGCTATTCGATGCGCTGGTACGACACTTTGCTGACCTTTGGCGTAAACGCGCCGGATGATGCGGTGCGTGACAGCAGCTGGTGGGGCATGGTCTGGGAACAGGCAACCTGGATCAAAGCGGCGAAAAACTCGCTTTGGATCGGGATGTGGGCGACGATTTTGGCCACCGTTCTTGGCACCACCGCCGCTTTGGGCCTGTCGCGCCCTGAAATGCCGTATCGCCGGTTGATCATGGCGATCCTAATTTCGCCGATGATCGTGCCGATCATCATCATCGGGACCGGGTTGTTCTTCTTCTATTCGTCGGCCTGTGTGTCGCCGGAGTCGTGGTTGGGGATGATCTTGTCGCCGTTCTTGTCGGCAAAGGGCTGCCTTGCCAATACCCATCTGGGCATCATTCTGGCCCACGCGACGCTGGGTATCCCGTTTGTGATCATCACCGTGACGGCAACGCTTTCGGGCTTTGACCAATCGCTGATCCGCGCGGCGGCAAGCCTTGGCGCAAATCCGCGCACCACTTTTTTCAAGGTGATCATGCCGCTGATCCTGCCGGGTGTGATTTCGGGCGCGCTGTTTGCCTTTGTTACCTCGTTCGACGAAGTTGTGGCTGTGTTGTTCATTGCCGGGCCGGAGCAACAGACCATTCCGCGCCAGATGTGGAACGGTATTCGCGAGGCAATCTCTCCGGCGATCCTTGCTGTGGCAACCATTCTGGTGATCGTGTCGATTACCTTGCTTGCCACGGTCGAATTGCTGCGCCGCCGGTCGGAACGGCTGCGGGGCGTAACGCCGCACTAACCAAAAACAGGGGCTGCTATGTCAGAGCACAGCTATGAAAAGGGGCGGTTGAACCTGCCCTTCGTCGGGATCTCGACCTTTGGCAAGCGGCCCTATGTAGACGATTGGGCCAAGATTGATGCGGATGTGGCCGTGATGGGCGCACCGTTCGACTTTGGGACCCAATTTCGGGCAGGTGCGCGGTTTGGGCCGCGCGCCGTGCGCGAAGCTTCGACTCTGTTCAGCTTTGGCCACGCGGGTGCCTATGATCACGAGGACGATTGCACCTATCTGCCGCAGGCGGTGCGCATTGTTGATATTGGCGACGCCGACATCATTCATACCGACACCACCCGCAGCCACGCCAATATTCGCACCGGTGTCGAGGCGATGCTGGCAGCAGGCGCGCTGCCGGTGGTGATTGGCGGCGACCATTCGGTGAATATTCCCTGCATCGAGGCGTTCGAAGGCCGGGGCGATATTCATATTCTGCAAATTGACGCGCATTTGGACTTTGTCGACGAACGTCATGGCGTGAAGGTCGGGCATGGGTCGCCGATGCGGCGGGCGGCGGAAAAGCCGTGGGTCAAGGGGCTGACGCAGGTTGGCATTCGCAACGTGTCATCCACGGCACGCGACGGCTATGAAGCTGCGCGGGCGATGGGGTCTGACATTCTGTCGGTGCGGCAGGCGCGGGCTTTGGGCGCCAAGGCGCTGATTGACCGGATTCCGGCAGGCGCGCGGGTTTATGTGACGCTGGATATTGACGGTTTCTGCCCGTCGATCGCGCCGGGGACGGGCACGCCCAGCCACGGCGGGTTCTTGTATTACGAAGTGCTGGAAATGCTGCAAGAAGTGGCCAAGCGCCATGAAGTTGTGGGTATGGATCTGGTGGAAGTGGCACCCGATTATGACCACAGCCAGTCGACCAGCATTCTGGCGGCGCAGATATTGCTGAACTTCCTTGGCTTCATCTTTCACGCGCGGGGCGTGCGTTAAGGCAAGATGTGCAGCCAACCCCAGGTGGTAAACAGCGACAGTGCCGTTGCCACCAGCACCGCTGAAGCATTGACGCGTTTGCCCACGCCATACATGTGGGCAAACATATAAGCGTTAACGCCGGGAGCCATTGCGGCGGTAATGGTGACAGAGCGCAGACCGTTCACATCCAACCCGAAGCCAAAGCGGGCAAGGGCGTAGGACAGGCCGGGGTGCAGCACCAGCGAACAGAAACACACCAGCGCAATCAGTGTCTTGTCGCCTTCGGGATGATAGCGCCACAGAACGCCGCCAAGCCCGAACAGGGCGGCTGGTAGCGCCGAGCGCGCCATCATTTCCAGTGCCGCGGTGAAGAAACCCGGTTGCGGCAGGCCCGACAGGTTAACCACAAAGCCGCAGAGCAGCCCAACCACCAACGGTTGGGTAAACACGCCGCGCAGCACTTGGCGCGCCAGATCGGCATGGCTGCTGCCGGGGGTGCTGCGGCTGCGCGCCCATTCCATCATGATGATGCCAAAGGTGTAGATCAGCGGCGCATGGATCGAGATGATCGCGAAGTTGCCGGCCAATGCCTCGGCGCCATAAGCGCGTTCGGTGATCGGCACGCCCAAGAGCAGCGAGTTTGAAAAGGTGCAGGCGAAGGCAATCGCGACAGAGTCG
>JAHEDL010000123.1 GCA_024641255.1 Pseudorhodobacter sp. | reverse complement strand
TGCTGGATGTGCGGCAGGAAATCTTCACCAAGATGATGGACCTGCCCGCCTGAGCGGGGCATGTTTCGGGGAAGTTTCAGGAGGACAGGATGGGACGGCTGACAGGCAAACGCGCGCTGGTGACGGCGGCGGGGCAGGGCATCGGGCGGGCCAGCGCCCTGATGATGGCGCGCGAAGGCGCAAAGGTTCTGGCGACCGACGTGAACGAGGCCGCTTTGGCGACATTGGCCGCCGAAGGCATTGAAACGCGGGTGCTGAATGTGCGCGATCCGGCGTCGATTGCGGCGGCAGCGGCGTTGGGGCCATTCGAGGTTTTGTTCAACTGCGCGGGCTTCGTGGCGGCGGGCACGATTTTGGACTGTGACGAGGAGCAATGGGCGTTCTCGATGGATCTGAACATGACCGCGATGTACCGGATGTGTCGGGCGTTTTTGCCCGGCATGATCGCCAATGGTGGCGGGTCGATCATCAACATGGCCTCGGTCGCCTCTAGCGTGATCGCGGCGCCGAACCGCTTTGTTTATGGCGCGACCAAAGCCGGGGTGATCGGCATCAGCAAGTCGATTGCGGCGGATTTCATTGGCAAGGGCATTCGTTGCAACGCGATTTGTCCGGGCACAGTGGAAAGCCCGTCGCTGGAACAGCGGTTGCGCGATACTGGTGATTACGAAGCCGCGCGGGCGGCGTTTATTGCCCGTCAACCCATTGGCCGGATTGGCAAAGCCGAAGAGATCGCGGCTTTGGTGACCTATCTGGCATCGGACGAATCTTCCTACACTACCGGCGTCGCGCATGTGATCGACGGCGGTTGGGCCAACATCTGAGGATAAGACATGAAACTTCTGCGTCATGGCCCTGCGGGGGCTGAAAAACCTGGTATTTTGCATACGGATGGCACTGTGCGCGATCTGTCGGCGGTGGTGCCCGATATTGGTGGCACGGTGCTGTCGGATGCTGGGTTGGCGGCGATCCGGGCGGCGGATATTGCTGCATTGCCGGTGGTCAGCGGCGCGCGGCTGGGGCCTTGCGTGGTTGGCACCGGCAAATTCATCTGCATCGGCTTGAACTATGCCGACCATGCGGCGGAATCGGGTATGGCGGTGCCGCCAGAGCCGGTGATTTTCATGAAGGCCACAAGTGCGATTTGCGGCCCGAATGACCCGATCATCATTCCGCGCGGGTCTGAAAAGACCGACTGGGAGGTGGAGCTTGCCGTGGTGATCGGCACCAAGGCGAAATATGTCAGCGAGGCGGACGCGATGTCGTATGTTGCGGGCTATGCCGTGACCAATGACGTGTCAGAGCGCGCTTTCCAGACTGAACGCGCCGGGCAGTGGACCAAGGGCAAATCTTGCGACAACTTCGGCCAGATCGGGCCGTGGCTGGTGACGCGCGACGAAGTGGCCGACCCGCAGAACCTGCCGATGTGGCTGACCGTGAATGGCACCAAGATGCAGAGCGGATCGACCAAGACCATGGTTTATGGCGTGCAGTTTCTGGTGTCTTACCTAAGCCAGTTCATGACCCTGCATCCGGGTGATGTGATTTCCACCGGCACGCCTCCGGGGGTTGGCTTGGGGATGAAGCCACCGAAATACCTGAAAGCGGGTGATGTGGTGGAGCTGGGCATCGAAGGTCTGGGTCAGCAACGGCAGGATGTGATTGCCGACTAAGGGGGGACGGCTGTGGAATTCATCGACACGCATCAGCATCTGATCCTGCGGGGTCAGTTGGGCTATGGTTGGACCGAAGGCAAAGCGGCGCTGGCGGGGGATTTCACGGTTGCCGACTATCGCCGCTTGACGGCGGGCAAAGGCGTTATCGGCACGGTTTTCATGGAGACCGGCGTCGATGATGATTGTTATCAGCACGAGGCGCGGCTGGTGTCGCGCCTTGTTGGCCAAGACGGTATGCTGGGGCAGATCGCCTCGTGCCGCCCTGAAACCGAGGCGGGCTTTGACGCGTGGTTGGCCGAAGCGGATGCGCTTTCGGTGGTGGGGTATCGCCGCATTCTGCATGTGGTGGACGATGGCATCAGCCAGACCGAGGTGTTCCGCCGCAATCTGCGCAAGATAGGTGCCAAGGGCCTGCCGTTTGATCTGTGCTTTTTCGCGCGGCAGTTGCCGATTGCAGAGGCATTGGTGCGGGCCTGCCCGGATCAGGTGTTTGTGCTGGACCATTGCGGCAACCCTGACATC
The DNA here is from genome assembly GCA_024641255.1 of Pseudorhodobacter sp. Taxonomy (GTDB): domain Bacteria; phylum Pseudomonadota; class Alphaproteobacteria; order Rhodobacterales; family Rhodobacteraceae; genus Cypionkella. The sequence continues at coordinate 2,910 of JAHEDL010000123.1, read as the reverse complement.
GCGGCAGATGGCTTTGACGCTTGGTTGGTGGGCCTGCGCGCCATGGCGGCCTTGCCGCAGGTTTGGCTTAAGTTTTCTGGGATTTCGGTGAATTGCGCGCCCGGAACCGCATCGGTCGCGTTGCTGCGGCCCTATGCCGAGGCGATGTTAGAGGTGTTCGGGCCGAAGCGGATGATCTGGGGCGGCGATTGGCCGGTGGTGGATCTGGCGATTGGGCTGCCTGCGTGGATTGATGCAAGTCGGGCGTTGCTGTCGGGGTTAACTGGGGACGAGCAGGCGGCGATCGGGCATCTTAATGCGCGGCGCGTCTATGGGCTGGCCGGGTAGGGGGGCTTCACGCCCCCCAAGCCCCCCGTGGGATATTTTTGCCAAGATGAAGGGTAACGGGTGGGCAGAGTTTTAGGCCGACAGGAAGCTTTTGACGAACTCGGTGGCCGGGCGGGCGCGGATATCGGCGGGTCGACCGATTTGCTCGATGCGGCCCATCGACATCACCACCACCAGATCGGCCAGCTCCATCGCCTCGTCCTGATCATGGGTCACGAAAACCGAGGTCAGGCCGGTCGTGTCGTGGATTTCGCGCAGGCCGGCGCGCAGTTCTTTGCGCACGCGGGCATCCAGCGCGCCGAAGGGTTCATCAAGGAGGAGCATGCGCGGTTCAATCGCCAGAGCGCGCGCCAAGGCCACGCGTTGGCGTTGGCCGCCGGAAAGCTGGCTGGGATAGCGCGCGCCGATGTCGGGAAGCTGGATCAGGTCCAGCAGTTTGGTGACGCGGCGGGCGATTTCGGCGGCGGCGGGGCGTTGGGCGCGGGGCCGGGCGCGCAGGCCATAGGCGATGTTTTCAAACACCGTCATGTGCCGAAACAGCGCGTAGGATTGAAACACAAAGCCTGCGCGGCGTTGTTGCACCGTAAGCGCCGTGGCGTCTTCGCCATCAAACAGCACGCGGCCCGAGGTGGGAAATTCAAGCCCGCCCAAGATCCGCAGCAGCGTGGTTTTGCCAGAGCCAGAGGGCCCAAGCAGGGCGACCAAAGCGCCTGAGGGGATGGCAAGCGACACCGGGTGCAAAGCGGCGGTGCTGCCGAACTCTTTCGAGATTTCGTCGATTTCGATGTGCATCGGGGTATCCTTTGCTGACCGGATTAGCGGTGATGACTGGCTGCCAATTGATCGGCAAAGCGCCATTCAAGCAGGGTTTTCAAGGTGAGCGTGACCAGGGCAAGCAGCGCAAGCACAGCGGCAAGGCTGAAGGCCGCGACCGACAGGTATTCGTTGTAAAGCATCTCGATCGTGATCGGCATCGTCGCGGTTTGGCCGCGGATTTTGCCCGAAACCACTGCGACCGCGCCAAACTCGCCCATGGCGCGGGCGTTGCATAGCAGCACGCCGTAAAGCAGCGCCCAGCGGATGTTGGGCAGGGTGACGGTAAAGAAGATCCGCCAGCCCGAAGCGCCAAGCGTCAGGGCGGCTTCTTCTTCGGCGCGGCCCTGTTCGATCATCACCGGGATCAGTTCGCGGGCGACGAAGGGGAAGGTGACAAACATCGAGGCCAGCACGATCGACGGTAAAGCGAAGACCACGGGATAGCCATGCCCGACCAGCCAGCCGCCAAGTGCGGTGTTGGCCCCGAAAGTCAGCACCAGACAAAGCCCCGCCACCACTGGGGAAACCGAAAACGGCAGGTCGATCATGGTGATCAGCAGCGCCTTGCCGCGAAAGTCGTATTTGGTGATGAACCATGCGGCACTGATGCCGAACACCGCGTTCAGCGGCACGGCAAGCGCCGCGACGATCAGCGTCAGGCGGATGGCCGAGGCGGCTTCGGGGTTGGCAAGCGAGGCGACGGCGGCAATTGCGCCATCGCGCAGCGCTTCGACAAACACCACGATCAGCGGCGCGAACAGCAGCACCGCAAGGAAGGCAACCGAGGTCAGGATCAGGGCTGCGCGCACCGGGGCAGGTTCGGTTGCGACGGGGCGAAAGCGGAGGTGGGTATCAGACATAACCGATCCTTCTGCGGCTAAGCACTTGCAGGGCGTTGATCACCAAGAGCATGGCGAAGGAAATCAACAACATGGCGATGCCGATGGCGGTGGCGCCGGTGTAGTTGAACTCTTCCAGCTTGATCACGATCAGCAGCGGCGCGATTTCGGTTTTCAGCGGGATGTTTCCGGCGATGAAGATCACCGAGCCGTATTCGCCCACCGCACGGGCCAGCGACAGCGCAAAGCCAGTCATTGCCGCAGGCGCCAGCATTGGCAGAACCACGCGGCGCAGGGTGTAGAACCGGCTGGCGCCGAGGGTGGCCGAGGCCTCTTCGACTTCGCGTTCAATCTCTTCGACCACGGGCTGCACGGTGCGGGTGACGAAGGGCAGGCCGACGAAGATCAGCGCCAGCAAGATGCCCCATTGCGTGTAGGCGATCTTGACGCCGAAGCTTTTGGCAATCGCGCCAAAGGCACCGTTCGGGGCGTAAAGCGCCGTCAGGGCGATGCCTGCAACTGCGGTGGGCAGCGCGAAGGGCAGATCAACCGCCGCGTCCAGCAGTTTGCGACCGGGAAAGCGGTAGCGCACCAAGACCCATGCCAACAGCAGGCCGAACACCAGATTGATCAGCGCCGCAATCAGCGACAGCCGGAACGACAGCGCCAGCGAGCCCCAGATGCGGGGGGTGTTCACTTCGGTCCACAGGGCCGGCAAACCGGCTGTGGCGCCCTTCAAAAGAAGGGCGCCGATGGGCAGCAGGACGACAAGGCTAAGCATGGTCAGGGTGATGCCCGCACTTAGACCCATGCCCGGCAACGGAGAGCGATTGATCAGCGGCCGCATGGTCATTGCGCCGCGTAGATCTGATCGAACACGCCGCCGTCCGCAAAGTGGGTCTTCTGCGCTTCGGCCCAGCCGCCAAAG
>JAHEDL010000121.1 GCA_024641255.1 Pseudorhodobacter sp. | reverse complement strand
CCGCCGGGTTCTCTAGAAACAGATTTTCGGCCACTGTCAGCAGGTTGAACAGTTGCGGCGTCTGCTGCACATGCGCGATGTCATTGCGGATTTTTGCGGCATAGGGCAGGCCATTGGCCACAACTTCGGTGCTATCAATGCGGATGGTGCCAGTGTCAGAGGCGACCAGCCCGCTCATTGTTGAAACCAGTGTGCTTTTGCCCGCGCCGTTTCGCCCCAAAAGGGCGTGAACTTCACCATGCATAACAGTGAAATCCACGCCTTTAAGGGCACGCGTGGAACCAAAGGTCTTAGAGATGTTGCGCATCTCTACGATGGGCCGAATGTTTTCCATGATCTTCAGATCCACGCTTTTGTTTACTTACTTGCCGACTTGGTTTGCCCACAGATCAGGCGAGTCGACGTTTTCAGCAGTAACCAGCGTTGCTTTCAGCTGGTATTGCGGACCAACCGGGGTGTCGATGACTTGGCCATCATCGCGCGGGCCGATTTCGATCTTACCGCCGCCGTGAACCAGTTCGATCAACTCGGCGGTTTTGGTTGCGTAGGCCGACAGTGGTTGTGAAACGGTCGCATCCAACGCCTTGTCGCGGATCAGTTGCAAACCTTGCGGTGTGCCGTCGATGGCGATCCTGATCACCGCGCCATCCTCACCAACCGCCGCACCTTTGCCTGCTGCAGAAAGCTGAGCGTTCACCGCCGTTGCCATCAGTTCCGATGCCATGAAGATGCCGGCAAGGTTCGGGTTCTGGGTCAACACGTTTTGTGCGGCATCAGCCGCCATATCCGCAGTCCATTCGGTTGGGCGCTGGATGATCTGCACTTTTGGGGCCAGTTTGGCCAGCGTTTCCGCAAAGCCTTTCGAACGGTCAAGCCCGTTCGGCGTGGTCAATGCGCCTTGCAGTTCCAAAACGATGCAGCTGTCGTCTTTTGAACAAGGTGCGGTTGCCAGACGCTTTGCCATTTCTTCGGCACCCTGCGCGCCCGCGTTCACGTTATCAGCGCGCACGGTCGCGGTGACTTTGCCACCAGCAGGGCTATCGTCGATCGAGAACACCAGAACGCCTGCCTCGTTGGCCTTTTCAACGACCGGAACGATACCAGCCGCGTCCAGCGGCGCAAACACGATAACATTGGCACCGTTGGCCATAAGGTTGGTCAGCGCGTCAACTTGTGCCGCGATGTCGCCGTTCGGATCGGGGGCACCAACAAGAGTGAAGCCTTTGGCATCAAAAGCTTTCTTCGACAGATCCAGCATCAGGGTCTGGAAGTCGTCTTTCAGGAATTTCGGCGTGAAGCCAATCATCACGTCGGCGTTGCCTTCGGCAAAGCTAACACCGGACGACAAGGCAAGGGCCAGAACGGCGGAAAACAGCGTCTTGGCGGATTGACGGCGCGTTAGGTTGAAAATCATTGTGTTCCTCCACTGGGTTTTCTGTGCGGCCTCTTGCCGTGGTTGCGGCCAACCGCTTTGGCCCTTTGCAACCGCAAAGGGGTCTGCTTTGCGGTTGGCGGCCGGCTCCTCGACCAACGGCCAACTGCAAATTTTCGGCAAACACCTTGCGGGCGCTGCCAGTCTTTCGTCAGGCTTTGACTTCGGAAACCTGGACCAAGCGGCGCTCTTTCATTGAAAGATAGGCAGCTTCAGCCAAGATCAGCGCGCGGCGGCCATCGTCAAAGCTTGCCAGAGGTTTGGCGCCCTGTTCGACGCAATCCACAAAGCCGTCAATTTCGGCCATGAATGCTTCGTTGTACCGCTCTAGGAAGAAAAACTGATAAGGCTCGCTGCATTCCACCGCCTTGGCCCCATAGCGGCGCATTTCATGCGGCTTGCGGTTGTCGGAAATGATCATGCCGTTGCTGCCCATCAGTTCGACGCGTTGGTCATAGCCGTATACGGCCGTGCGTGAGTTGTTGATGTGGCATTGCTTTCCACTTGCGGTGCGCAGGATGAACATGGCGCTGTCGACCTCGTTCAATTCAGCCCCAAGCGCCGGGTCGATGAGCGCGCCGCCCATTGCAAACACCTCGGTCGGCTCTTCCCCAAGCATAAAGCGGGCAAGATCGAAGTCGTGGATCGTCATGTCGCGGAACAGCCCACCCGCCGCTTCAAGATACGCGCGGGGCGGAATAGCCGGATCGCGTGAGGTGATAATCACCTGATGCAGATCGCCGATGTCGCCCGCCAGCATGGCCGCGCGCGCGGCACTGTGGCCGGGGTCGTAACGGCGGTTAAAGCCCAACTGGATCGGAATGGTTGTATTGCCGATCTTGGCCGCACATGCGGTCACCCTCGCAAGATTGAGGTCAATGGGCTTTTCGCATAGCACCGCTTTGCCGGCCGCAATCGCCATCTCGATGTAATCTGCATGGGTTGGCGTCGCTGTGGCGATCAGAACCGCATCAACCGCAGCATCGGCAAAAACCGCTTCCGCACTTTCGGCTGCGATTACGCCCAAGCTCTGCGCAACCTTGGCGGCGGCAGGGGCGTAAACATCATAAACCATCGCCAATTCGGCACGCGGATGCCGCGCCACGTTGGCTGCGTGCATTTGTCCGATCCGGCCGCAACCAAGAACCGCTATCCTTAGCATTTCATTTCCTCTTCGTATCTCCGCATGATTTGCGCATTATTCATTGCGTCAATCATTCCCTTTTTGCAAAATCTGTTGCATAAACGCATGCCTGTCAATATACATTCCTTCGTGCTAATTGCAGCAATGCGCATTGCAGTCAGAGAGGCTTGGATGAACAGAGTAGATGGGAAAATCGCCGTGGTAACCGGCGGAACACAGGGCTTGGGTGCAGCCATCGCGCTGCAACTGGCGCAGGCCGGGGCTGCAGGCATCGTAACCTGCGGACGCAACGTCAAAAAAGGCGCGGCGGTGGCGGCTGAAATCCACGCCAAAACCGGCTGCAACGTGCAATTCGTGCAGGCGGATCTCGCGCATGTTGCCGACTGTCGCAAGGTATTTGAGGCGCTTGATACCGCCTTCGGCCGGGTCGATATTCTTGTAAATGCCGCCGGAATCACCGATCGCGGCGACATTCTGACCACCGACGAGGCGCTTTTTGAAAAAATGTTCGCGGTCAACACCCGCGCGCCGTTCTTCCTGATGCAAGAAGCGATTCGGCGCATGGTGCGTGATGGCACCGCCGGAGCGATCATTAACATCGCGTCGACTTCGGCCCTGGCCGGTCAACCTTTCATTTCGCCTTACTGTGCGTCCAAGGCGGCGCTGGCCACATTTACCCGCAACACCGCCTTCGCGGCGATGCGCAACAAAATCCGCGTCAATCAGTTGAACATCGGCTGGATGGCGTCGGATGGTGAAGACCGTACGCAACGGGAATACCACGGTGCCGATGAAAATTGGCTTGAAAAAGCCGCTGCGGAACAGCCCTTTGAGCGCCTGCTGGCGCCCGAAGAAGTCGCGCGCGCAGTTGCCTATCTTGCGTCCGACGATTCCGGCATGATGACAGGGTCAGTGATCAACTTTGATCAGTCGGTTTGGGGCGCTTATCAATTCGCACCGCCCACTCCGCATGGCAAACTGACGCTATAACCGTCAAAAAGTGGCGCAATTAAACCGGGTGAAAACCTGACTTTGCGTGATGCGGTTGATCGGTTGCACCCCCTGAAGCGCCATCTTGATACAGTCGACCGCGAGCGCAATCTCGCGGTCGAAATCATGTCCGATAGTGACATCCATGATGTTACGCTCCAGCAAAGACCTTGAATTTGCGTTTAATTCATGGCCGATGAAAACCGTCGTATCGCTAAGCCCTTCATCCTCTAAGGCGCGCCCCACCCCGATATTTGCCCCCGAGACGTTGTAAACCGCCGCTGGCGGCCCGTTTTTTGCGATATAGCGACGCACAGCTTCGTAAATCACGTCAACACTCTCGTCCGAGCTGACCTTTTCGTCGATAGCCAGATGCGGAAACTCGGTGCGCAGAACGTGACGGAAGCCTTGCTCGCGGTCCTGATGGCAGCGGAATGGCACGGAATAAACGAATAGCACGCGGCCAGAGCTGCCGGCTGGCAACATGCGACCGCAAAGCCACCCCGCCGTTGCCCCCGAAACATATTGGTCCGACCCGACATAAGCCGTTCGGCCAGAGGTGGGCAGATCGGTGGTCAGGCAGATAACCGGAACACCTTTGGCAGTGACAAGGCGCACAGCATCGTTGATCGCCGGATGGTCGCGCGCAACCAGAATGATCCCGTCTGACGCTTCGGCGGCGGTGACAATCCGCGCAGCAAAGTCGGCGGGCTCAACGGTATAAGATGGGTGCAGATCGGCCGATATCGTGACAGCAGGGTTTTGGCGACAATAGCTGCGCGCCGCTGAAGCCGCCCCTTCGTTGAAAGACTTTCCAGAGTCTGCCAACAACTGCAACCTTAGCGAACGCGCCGCAGAAAATGGCAATGGGGATGCTGCATCTTGGGCTCGCGCTTGGGCTATCGTCATCAACTGGTTCTGCAATACCGCTTGAAACTCGCGATACCCCGCATAACCAAGACCCTGCGCGAGACGCACCACCGTTGACGCGTTCACGCCGCAACGCTGTGCCACTTCGGAAGCCGACAACATAGCGTTAGCACCAAGGTTATCGGCAAAGAACGTTGCCAGGCGACGACCACCCTTTCCCAAGCTATCTTGCATAGCTGCCAATGCTGCCAGCAACTCTGTCGCGTTCTCAGGTTTCGTTTGCATTTGCATGATCAAGCCCCTTTGCGCCAAGCATAGCTTGCCAAATGGATGATGCAATAAAAATTGCATGCATGCATTTAAGCGTGCAAAAATTGGCGCCAGGAAAGTTTGACGGCTGTTATGCCGCAATCGTCAGGTGCCTCGTTGCCCATGACGCAATCCGGTGGGTCAGCCGCGCGCGGCCTGTGCCCGCAACCAGTCCCGCACTGCGGTCACTTGTGGCGCGTTGCGGACCTTTCGCGGGGCGACGATGTAGAAATCGGCCCCTGTCCGCAGGTCCAGATTGAAACAGGCAACCAGCTTTCCTGCGGCCAGATCATCCGCAACATAGAAGCGCGGCGTCAGCGCGATGCCTTGGCCCGCCATCGCCGCCTCGATCGCCAGCGAGGTCTGGTTGA
>JAHEDL010000088.1 GCA_024641255.1 Pseudorhodobacter sp. | reverse complement strand
TCGGCGCAGACACCTTTGTGCTAAGCGCCGATGCCCGCGCCGACAGCATCCTGGATTTCACCCTGGGCCAAGACCGCATTGATCTGTCGGCATGGCCGATGCTGCGCGATCTGCGCCAGCTAACGCTAACTGCCACCGCCACCGGCATGACAATCCGCTACGGCAGCGAAACCGTGACCCTTGTCAGCGCAACATCGCAGCCAATTCAACCCGCGCAACTGCGATGGGCAGACCTGTACAACCTGAACCAAATCTGGTCCGACCCCGGCGTTCCGATCGAACCCGATCTGAATATCGGCGGACCGGGCGATATTGTCGGCAGCGCTGCCGCCGATACTTTGCTCAGCACCAGCAAGGCGGAACGGCTGTTTGGCATGGCGGGCAACGATGCGCTGTTCGCGGGTTTGGGCCGGGATTCGCTTTATGGCGGGCTGGGGGATGATAGCTATACAGTGCAAGACGCCGACGATGTTGTGGTTGAAGCAACCGGCCAAGGCGTTGACAAGGTCGCCGTCGCCGTAAGCTACAGCCTGATCGCCGCGCAATCGATTGAATTCCTGTCCACCACCAACGCCGCAGGCACCACCCCCATCGCGCTGACCGGCAACGCGCTGGCGCAGACCATCACCGGAAATGCCGGAGCAAACATCTTAAACACCGGCGGCGGTGCGGCAGACCTGTTGATCGGCGGCGCGGGCGACGACAGCTATGTCATCGCCAACGCCGCTGACCGCATCATTGAGGCCGCCAACCAAGGCATCGACCGCGCCTATGCTTCCGTCAGCTACAGCCTGACCGCCGCGCAATCCGTCGAATTCTTGTCCACCACCAACACCGCAGGCACCACCGCTATCGCGCTGACCGGCAACGCGCTGGCGCAGACCATCACGGGAAATGCGGGCGCGAATGTGCTGAACGGCGGCGGCGGGCTTGATACGCTTATCGGTGGCCTTGGCGCCGATAGCTTTGTTTTCAACGCCACGCTTGGCGCCGCCAATGTTGACCGGATCAGCGATTTCAACGTGGTCAGTGACCAAATCCTGCTTGAAAATGCGGTCTTTCTTGGCCTGCCTGTAGGCCGCCTTGCTGCCACCGCCTTTGTCGCCAATCTACAAGGCGCGGCGATGGATACGGCAGACCGCATTATCTACGAAACCGACACTGGTCGGCTGTGGTTTGATCGTGACGGCACCGGTGCCGCCATCGCGATCTGTTTTGCAACCCTAGCGCCATCGCTTGCGGTCACTGCAGCTGACTTTCTGGTGATCTGATCCGCACCCGCTTGGCCTGCAGGCCAAGCGGCTACTTCACCACAAAGCCATGCGCGAACGGATCGCGGTCGTCGATGAAAATGGTGTTATAGCCCGTCATCCGCGCCCATCCCGCCACCGATGGCACGATGGCCGGGCGGTCGCCAACGGTGGTCGCCGCCTCGATCCGGCCTTTGAACAGACTACCGATGATGGATTCATGCACAAACTCATCGCCCACCGCCAGCTTCCCCTTGGCCGCCAACTGCGCCATCCGCGCCGAGGTGCCCGTGCCACAAGGGCTGCGGTCAATTGCCTTGTCACCATAAAACTCCGCGTTGCGGGCATCGGCACCCGCCACCGTGGCTTGGCCCGTCCACAAGATATGCGACAGCCCGTTAATCGCCGGATGCTCGGGGTGCACAAAGTCGTACTTCGCGTTCAACGCCGCCCGCAGCTTTGGCGACCAGCCGATCAGCGCACCCGCTGTATGGTCCGCGATATCGCGGAAATTCCGTTGCGGTTCGACGATGGCGTAAAAGTTGCCGCCATAGGCCACGTCCACCACCACCTCGCCCAAGCCTTCGACTTCGGCGGTCAGGCCCTCGGCATGCAAGAACCCCGGCACATTGGTCAGCCGCACCTCGTCAACATAGCGGCCATTCTGCACATAGCTGATGTCCACCTTGCCCGCTGGCGTGTCGATGGAAAGCTTGCCGGGTTCGCGCGGCGTGATCAGACCATTTTCAAGCCCCATGGTGATGGTGCCAATGGTGCCATGCCCGCACATCGGCAAACAGCCAGAGGTTTCGATGAACAGCACCGCCACATCGCAATCGGGCCGCGTTGGCGGATACAGAATGCTGCCCGACATCATATCATGCCCCCGCGGTTCAAACATCAACCCGGTGCGAATCCAATCAAACTCGCGCAGAAAATGCGCGCGGCGTTCCAACATCGTGGCGCCGTCAAGACGCGGCCCGCCCCCCGAAACCAGCCGGACCGGGTTGCCACAGGTGTGGCCGTCAATGCAGTGAAAGGTATGGTTGGCCATGGCTAAAACCTTTGCGGCGAAAACGCGGTAATGTTGATCGCAGGCGTTTGGTCGGTCAGCAAATCCGCCACCAGCCGCGCGGTGCCTGCCGATTGCGTCAGCCCAAGGTGACCGTGCCCGAAGGCATAAATCACCCGAGCCGTGGCGCGGGCGCGGCCAATCGCTGGCAGGCTGTCGGGCAGCGACGGGCGAAACCCCATCCACTGCACACCGCCCGCAGGGTTCAGCCCCGGCAAAAACGCCTTCGCTTTCTTCAGCATCGCCTCGGATCGTTTGTAATTTGGCGGCAGCGCCAGCCCACCCAATTCCACCGCCCCGCCAACACGGATGCCGGTTGACAGGCGGCTGATCACAAAGCCATGCCCGCCAAAGGTAATCTGCATCCGCAGATCAACCGCATCGCTGGGCAAGGTGGTATTATAGCCGCGTTCAGTTTCCAGCGGAATCTTCTCGGCCAATGTGCGCGCAATGCGGTGCGAAAACGCCCCCGCCGCCACCACAACCTGATCAGCGCGCAGCGCATCGGCCCCGGCGCAATGCACGGTCACCCCCGCATCATCGGCCTCCAATGCCGTCACCTCGGCCCGCCGAATTTCCCCACCAGCGGCGCGAAACCGGTCAGCCAAGGCGAGCGTGTAAAGCTTGGGGTCGGCGATGGAATACCACCCCGGCGTAAAGGTGCCGTGGGTAAACTGCGGGCTTAACCCCGGCTGCAAACCGGCCATCTCGGCAGCGGTCAGATGCTGAAATTCAATGCCATGGTCGGCCCGCGCCTGCCAACCGGGAAGCGACGCTTTCAGTTCCGCCGCACTTTCGTAAACCTGCAAATTGCCGCGCTTTTCCAGCATGTGCAGCGTGCCAGACGTGGCCAAAAACGGCTCTAACTCTGCCTTCGACAGATCCATCATCGCAGTTTGCGCCACGGTTGAATGCGCCACTGCCCGAGGCGAACAAGCGCGCCAGAACCGATACATCCACGGCGCAATTTGCAGCGCATAAGACGGCGGCACCGAAAGCGGCCCCAACGGGTCCAACAGCCATTTTGGCGCTTTTCTCAGAATTCCGGGCGACGCCAGCGGCAAAATATCGGTAAAGGCGAAGGCCCCGGCATTGCCTGCCGAAGCCCCCGCTGCCGGACCTTCACGGTCGATCACCGTAACACAAAGCCCGCGCGCTTGGGCGGCAAGCGCCGCCGAAAGCCCGATAACACCGGCCCCGATGACAATTACCTGACCCATCGCCGTTTCTCCTTAAGCCGCGTATTGCAACACGTTCGGCTGCTGCGACCAATCCGCATACCACGCATTGAACAGCGCGAATTGCTTTTCAACAAAGCCCTTCTGGCTGGGCGACAGCGCATCGCTTTCGTTGAAATGCAGCCGATAGGCGTCGTCACCTTGCAGCACCAGCATATGCTTGAAGAACAGCACCAGATCCGGCCCCGCATCAACCTTCGACAACACCTGCATCGCGCTGTCCAATTCGAAAGCCAGCTTGCGCGCCTCGGCATCGCCCGCCATCGCCGCCTTGCACAGCGCCGTCAGGTGCAGCACTTCACTGGGGAACACATTGCCAATCCCGGTAATCGCGCCATCGGCATTGCAGTTCACATAGCCGTGGAACACCGCCGTATCGACGCCGATCATCAGCTTGATCGCGTCGTCACCGCTGGTAATCGCCTCGCCCGCATAAGACAGATCATCAAAGCCGCCGAATTCCTTGAAGCCAACAAGGTTCGGATGCTCTGCCCTGATCTGAAAGAACAGGTCGGCCTTGGTCGAATAGCCGTAATAGGGGCTGTTATAGATCACCGCAGGCAGGTCAGGCGCGGCCGACAGCACCGCCTTGAAATGCGCCTTTTGCGCCGCAGGCACCGTGCCACGCGACAACAGCCGCGGGATCACCATCAGACCATGCGCGCCGACTTTTTGCGCATGCGCCGCAATCGCCACAGCCGTCGCGGTGTTCACAGCCCCGGTGCCCACCACAACCTTAATCCCGGCGGCCACCAGACGCTCTACGCCTTCCATCCGCTGTTCATTGGTCAAAAGCGGCCAATCGCCCATCGACCCGCAATACACCACCGCAGACATGCCAACCCGCACAAGCTCTTTGGCCTTTTCAACCAGCTTGTCGAAATCAGGGCTGCGGTCTGCGGTGCAGGGCGTCATCAGGGCCGGGATCGTGCCCGAAAAAATGCTGGAATTCATGAAGAGCCTCCTTCGAAGAACGGGGTCGAATCTGGATCAGATGATTATAGCATAAACTTTGCATTTTATTTGTCGACAAGAATTTCGAACGTCACAAAAGCCACCCCGCCCCGCGTAAAGCTGGCCTAAATCCGAATGTCGCGGCGGCTATCGCGGGCGATCATGTCGCGAATTTGCTGCACGATGCGGTCAGCATGATCCCTGGCCAGCCTGTCGCACAGATCAATGTCGCGCGCCGCAACGGCGGCGATAATCGCTTCGTGTTCAATCACATAGGGATGCGGCAGGCTGCTTTCAAAACTGGGGTAGTAATACAGCCGCAAAATCCGCCGCCCTTCATCCAGCAAGCGCGCGAAAAGCTGCAGGTAATAGCCGTTGCGTCCGGCCTCGGCGATGGCCACATGAAAATCGCGATTGCAGGCAATCATCGCCAACTCATCCCCCGCCTCGACCGCGGTGGCAAACACCGCCTGTTTCGCGCGAATACGCTGCAGATCAGGGTCGCTGTGAAATTCGGCGGCAAGCCGCGTCGTCACGCGGTACATCAGCGTCAGCGCGTCGAAAAACGCGTTCAGATTGGCAAAGTCGATATTGGCCACCACGGTCGACCGGTTCGGCAGCGTGACAACCAGCCCCTCGCCTTCCAGCCGCACCAAAGCCTCGCGGATCGGGGTGCGCGACATCGCGAAACGCTCGGCCAAGGTGGCTTCGTCTACCGGGCTACCGGGCGGCAGCGTCAGATCAAGGATCTCATCGCGCAGCACTTCATAAGCAAGCCGCACACCATGGCCACGTTTGCGTTCCGGCTGCGCGGCGGGCAGAGTATCGACCATAGCGTGTTCCCTTTTTCCGAAAACACACCTAGCCGCCGCGCCGCGCTGGATCAACCGCAGACCGCAAAGCGCCGAATGCTAGCGCGGCTCTGCCGCAAGCCGCTCTGCGATCAGCTCGTTAACGATCAGAACCGTCGGGCGCAGCATTTTCAACGCCGCGCGCAGGATCGTCAGCTTGTGCCAACCGCCTGACGCCAGCACGATGTTGCGCGTGCCGCGCAGATCAATCGGGTTCACCGCCAGCACCCGGTTATTCACCGGATGGTCCACCAGATTGCCCTCTGCATCCACAAAGTGGCACAGCACGTCGCCGACCGCACCGGCATCGACCAGCGAAGAAATCTCTTCCCGGCTTAGCAGGCCATATTCGGAAAACACCGAATGCGGCGTCAGATCGCCCACCGAAATCACCGCCATATCCAGCGAACGGGCGCGGGCGAAAACCTCGGCAATACCGGAATGCTGCATCAGCGCATCGCGGGTCCGCGAGTCGGGCGCATAGACCGGGGCTGCCAGCATGTAACATTCAGCCGACAGCTTATCCGCCACCCGCCATGCAAATTCTGACGGGTTCACCTCTGACACACGCGTCAGCCCACCCAACAGCGACAACACCCGCACCCCATCCGGCGTGCGCGGAACAATCGCCGGAACGCCGCTGGTCAGCGTTTTGCCCCAGCCCAGACCGACGGTCATGTTGCTGGTCACCGCTTGCGACATATAGGCGCCCAACTCGGCACCGATGATGGCACGCAGTTGCGATTCATCTTGCGGCTCTGGCACGACGATGGCGCGCGTCAGGCTCCATCTGTCCTCCAACGCGCGCTCTAGCTCAACGCAATGCGACGTGCGGGTGGTGACCCGGATTTGCACAGTGCCATCCTGCCGCGCCGCCGCCAAAATCCGCAACACGCGTGACCGGTTCATGCCAACAAGGTTTGCCACCTCGTCCTGAGTCATGCCCTCGACGTAATACAGCCAGGCAATCCGGGTTTTTACGTCATCGGTCACGTCTACTGCCGTCATGTTGATCCCTTGCGCGTTTGCGTCGGACCAATGCTATAGCCCGACAGCCTTTGTGCACAATGGAGCGTTAAGCTTTTACCCGCAAGCCTTTGCTGGTCTTACGCCGGGCCTTAAGCCACCTTCACCTCACACGCCCGCATGAACGCCAGCGTATCTTGCAGCGACACCACGCCAGCCTGGCTGCCAAGGCCGGTCGCATTCAACGCCGAACTGGCCTGCGCCAACCGCACTGCATCCTGCGGGCTCATGCCGTTCAGCAACCCGGCGGCAAAACCGGCGTTGAACACATCACCACAGCCACAGGTGCAGCGCACGTCGATGTTATACGCCGGGATTCGGAAGGTAAGCCCCTGACGGTCGCGGTAATACGCCCCGTCGCCGCCCAGCGTAAACACGCAAGCCTGCGCGCCGCGATCCATAAAGAACCGCGCCATGTCATCCAAATCGGTCAACCCGGTCAGCGCATGCGCCTCTTCGACCGACGGGATGAAATAGTCGGTGTAAGGCAGCACCGCATCAACATCCGGCAGATCGGCCGCAGAGCCTGCGAAAATATCAACCGTGGTGATACAGCCGCGCGCCTTCGCGTGTTTCATAAGCGCGGTGTTGCGCGCGCCGTCCATCGCATCCATCAGGCCAACGCCGCCCAGATGGAACACTTTGGTATCCGTCACCGCATCAAAATCAGCCGGGTCCACCACGAAATGCCCGGTCGCGCCCTTCAGGTGCAGTGCCGGGCGCGATCCGTCGGCGCGGGTCAGCACGATCGAACTCGAGGTTGGAACCCCTTCCAACCGCTGCAAACCCGACGTGTCGATGCCAAAGCTTTCCAGCCGTTGCACCGCCCAATCCCCCATCATGTCGCGGCCATAGCCGCCCACAGCAAGGGTTTTCAGGCCAAGCTTGGCTGCCACAATCGCCGCCGTTCCCGCAGCGCCCGAAACCGCCATGGTCAGATCTTCGATAAACACAGTGCCGCCACCCGGCGGAATTTCGGCCACCGGCCAGCCCAGACAATCGAAGGTGTAGAACCCCACCGAGACATAGTCGTAGCGCATCCCATCCTCCCGTCGTCTGTCGCTGCCCAAAACTTAATTGAACATTTGATACTTTGTCAAACCTTTTGTTTAATCGGTGTAGCCTGCGTTTTTCCGATTGAATTTAGTCTATGCGCCGCAAAGCATCCCCATCCATCGCAACAATATTGAAGAAATCATTTGCGCATTTGTATTTTACCCATATAGTTTGTTCACATCACGACGGGAGGTGACCATGAAGGCAGCAATACTCAAAGCGCCAAACCAGATGTTTCTGGATGTAGCTGCAGATCCGGTCGCCGAACCGGGCGATCTGATTCTGCGCGTGAAAGCTGCTACGATCTGCGGCACCGATATTCGCGTTCTGCGCGGCCGCAAAACCGCGGGCATCCGCTATCCGTCAATCATTGGTCACGAATTTTCCGGCGAGATCGTGCAGGCGGATTCGGCAAGCGGTTTTCAGGTCGGTCAGCGCGTCGGTGTCTGCCCGGCGATTCCCTGCGGCCAGTGCCCGCAATGCGTCCGGGGCCGTGAAAACCTGTGCCCCGATCTGGCGGCAATTGGCTATGAAATCGACGGTGCTTTTGCCGAATACATCCGCATCCCGGCCCGCGCGTTGGAACTGGGCAACGTCCACGTTTTACCGTCGCACGTCAGCCATGCAGAGGCCGCTTTGGTCGAACCGCTGGCCTGCGTGCTGAACGGTCAGAACAAGGTCAACCTGCGCCAGGGCGATACCGTTGTGATTCTGGGGGCCGGGCCAATCGGCACATTGCACGCCAAGCTTGCCCGCCTGCGCGGTGCGGCGCGCGTCATCGTCAGCGAACCCAACGCCGCCCGCCGCGACGCCGCCCTTGCCGCGGGCGCTGACGTTGTCATCGACCCCAACGCAGGCGACCTGCGCAACGCGATCCGCGGCGAAACCCGCGGCCTTGGCGCCGATGTGGTCATTTGCGCCATCGGCATCCCGGCACTTGCGGCCCAAGCCGTCGGGCTTGCCGGCAAAGGCGGCCGCGTCAGCCTGTTCGCCGGATTTTCCAAAGGCGAACTTGGTTCCTTGGACGTAAACGCCATCCACTACGAAGAACTGCGGCTGACCGGCGCTTTTGGTCTGGCGCGCAAAGACTACGAAGACGCCCTGCACATGATCGCCGATGGCCGGATTGACGCAAAGTCGATGGTGACCCACCATTACGGCTTGGGCGAAATGGATGCCGCTTTTGCAATGGCAGAAAGCGGTGGCGCAATGAAAGTGGCGATTGTCGATGCCTAAGATCGAAGACTTCGATGTCGTCATTCTGGGCGGCGGCATCAACGGCTGCGGCAGTTTCCGCGACCTTTGCCTGCAAGGCCTGCGCTGCCTGCTGATCGAACGCGAAGATTTCTGCGCCGGGGCCTCTGCCGCCTCGTCGAGGCTGATGCATGGCGGGCTGAAATATCTGGAAACCGGCGAATTCCGTTTGGTCAAGGAATCGCTGACCGAGCGCAACATGCTGCTGGCCACCGCGCCGCATGTCGTCGAACCGTTGGAATGTGTGGTGCCGGTGCGGTCAACCTTCGGCGGCATCTTCGGGTCGGTGGCGCGGTTTTTCGGCATCAAGGCCCGGCTGAATGACCGCGGTTTTATCATCACCGCGCTTGGGCTGCGCCTTTATGATCTTTACGGTCGCGCCCTGCGCGCCACGCCGACGCATCGCATGCTTCGACGCAGCGCCTTGCGCCGCCTGCTGCCTGATCTGGCCCCCGAAATCACCGGCGCTGGTCTTTACTACGAAGGTCACATCACCCACGCCGAACGCTTGGGGCTTGAACTGGTTTTGGACGCCGAAGCGGCAAATCCGCAGTCACGCGCCGAAACTCACGCCGAAATTCTGGGGCAAGACAACGGCGTTTTGACCTATCGCGTCAACGGCCAGACCCATCAGGTGCGGCCGCGCGTGATTCTGAATGCAGGTGGCGCGTGGATAGATCAGGTCAACGCGCAAATCGGGCTGCACTCCAAATTGATGGGTGGCAGCCGCGGCTCGCATCTGGTGGTCGATAACCCCGCGCTGCTGGCCGCCCTGAAAGGCCGGATGATCTACTTTGGCACGGCAGATGGCCGGGTGAACCTGCTGTATCCGTTTGCGGGCAAGGTGCTGGTCGGCGCGACCGACATCGCGCAACCCGACCCCGATGCGGCTGTCTGCACCGACGACGAAGCCGCCTATATGTGCGCCGCCGTGGCAGAGGTGTTTCCCAACATCCCGATCCTGCCCGAACAGATCGCCTATCGTTTTTGCGGCGTGCGCCCGCTGCCCCGCGCCGATGGCGATATTGGCGCCGTCACCCGCGACCATTCCATCGCCACGCTTAGCCTTGCAAACGGAACGCCGGTGCATTGCCTGATTGGCGGCAAATGGACAACCTTCCGCGGTTTTTCCGAACAAGTGACAGATCTGGTTCTGGCCAATCTGGGCCGCCCGCGCAAAATGACCACAGCCGGTCTGGCAATCGGCGGCGGCAAAGATTTTCCGCGCGCCGCCAAAGATCGCGCCGCGCTGGCCCGTGACTTAGCCACCTTGGCGGGCATCACCGCCGAACGCGCCGACAAACTTCTGTCGCGCTATGGCACCCGCGCCCGCAACTATTGCGCCAGCCTGCACGGCAAAGGCGAAACCCCGCTTGGGACCCTGACGGACTACAGCCGCGAAGAACTGGCGCATCTGATCAAGACCGAACGCGTCAAGACCGCCGACGACCTGGTGCGGCGCCGCACCTTGATCGCGCTGACCGGCCAAGACAGTTCAGCCCTGCGGCAAGAGATCGCCGCGTTGCTGGCGTCCGCCCCTATCGCAAAGGTGGCCGAATGATAAACCGCCGCACCGCAACCGTCGCCCCCATCGCCGAAACAACCGGCCGCAGGTCGGCGCGGCTGCGCCTGCGGGTGGCATGGATGTATTACGCCGAAGAAATGACCCAAGGCGCGATTGCCGAAAAGCTTGGCATCGGTCGGGTCACCGTGACGCGGCTCTTGGCCGATGCCCGCGCCATGCACGAAGTCTCCATCACGCTTAGCCGCGGCATTTCAGATCTGCCCGAACTTGAAATCAGTCTGGAAAAGAAATTTGGCCTGCGCGAAGCCGTCGTCGCCCCGCTTTCCGCCGCCGACGGCGATCCGACAACTGCCATTGGCGCGGCAACCGGCGGCTATATTTCCGACTTCGTGCACCCTGATATGACCTTGGGCGTCGGCTGGGGCAAAACGCTGTTTTCGTCGCTTGATTATGTTGACCAAAAACAGGTCGACACCGTGGTGTCGCTGCTGGGCGGCATTTCCAACGTGCAGCACTATAACCCGGCCGAATTTGCCTGGCAGTTTTCGCGCATGTTCCGCGCCCGCTGTTATCTGATCACCGCGCCCGCCATCGTCGATAGTGTCGAAACCAAATCGGCCCTGATCGAACGCTGCGGCATCGGCGGCTCTTTCGCCATTTCGGAAACACTGGACGCGGTGCTCTTGTCGGTCGGCGGCGTGCAGTCAGACCGCATCCCCGGCGCACCTGACTATATCTCGGAATCGACGCGGCGCGAATTGGTGCGGGCGGGTGCCGTTGGCAACGTGCTTTACAACTACTTCGACGCGGCGGGCGATCTGGTTGACCATCCGCTGAACACCCGCGTGATGAGCGTGCCACTGGCAAATCTGCGCAAAACGCCCGAACGCATCCTTGCCTCTGGCGGCACCGAAAAGGTCGCCGCGCTGCGCGGCGCCATGGCGCTGTTGCAACCAACCGTCCTGATCACCGACGAAGTCACCGCCGCGACCCTGCTGCGCGACGCGTAATCTTTATCTTCTGAAAACAAAGCGGCCCCGACCCTGTCGGCGGCCGTTTTTCGTCATTCCTCATGCCGTGCCGCTGCGCTACATCAACAATCGTCCTGAACATTTTGTTTTTGCCTTTGACAAAAATTCATTCAATAGTGTAAACCAGACTCATCGCAGAGGCGTCTCGATTCAATCGCAGCACCGCCGAACAACGGCCCCACGACACATCCTGGGCGCCAGACTCAAGGAGGAACACCATGGCCATTAACGTCGCCCCGACCGGGCTTGCGAAAGACCTTGAAACCCGCGCCAAGTCCGGCCGCCCGATCCGCATCGGCCTGATCGGCTCTGGCGAAATGGGCACCGACATCGTCACCCGAGTCGCCCACATGACCGGCATCGAAATCGGGGCGATTGCCGAACTGAACCCGCAGAACGCCGCCAAAGCCGTGGACATCGCCTTTCAAGAAAAAGGCCATTCCAGCGAAGTCAGCTCTGGCAATGCCCTGAACACCGCGATCGAAGCGGGCAAGGTTGCTGTCACCTCTGACGCCGACCTAATCCTGAATTCTGGCCTGATCGACGTTGTGATCGACGCCACCGGCGTGCCCGCTGTTGGTGCTGAAATCGGCCTGCGCGCGATGGAGCATGGCAAGCATCTGGTGATGATGAACGTCGAAGCCGACGTGACCATTGGCGCCTACCTGAAATCCGAAGCCGACCGTCTGGGCGTGACCTATTCGCTGGGCGCGGGCGACGAACCGTCGTCCTGTATGGAGCTGATCGAATTTGTCAGCGCCATGGGCCACACCATCGTGGCGGCTGGCAAGGGCAAAAACAACCCGCTGAACATCGACGCCACGCCCCCCGCCTATGAAGAAGAAGCCGCCCGCCGCCACATGAACGTGCGCATGCTGGTCGAATTCGTCGACGGGTCGAAAACCATGGTCGAAATGGCCGCCATCGCCAACGCCACCGGCCTTGTGCCCGACGTAGCCGGTATGCACGGCCCGGCGGCAACGCTGGATCAGCTGTCAAAAGTGCTGATCCCGAAAAAAGACGGTGGCGTGCTGAACAAGGTCGGCGTGGTCGATTACTCCATCGGCAAGGGCGTCGCCCCCGGCGTTTTCGTCGTCGCCGACATGTCGCACCCGCGCATTTCCGAACGCATGGAAGATCTGAAAATGGGCAAAGGCCCGTATTTCACCTTCCACCGCCCCTATCACCTCACCTCGCTTGAGGTGCCGCTGACCTGCGCCCGTGTCGTGCTTTATGGCAAAGCCGATATGGTGCCGCTGGCAAAACCGGTCGCCGAAGTCGCCGCCGTTGCCAAGAAAGACATGCAGCCGGGCGACCGTTTGGACCAGATCGGCGAATTCTGCTACCGCGCTTGGGTGATGACCGCCGAAGACGCCCGCGCGGCCCGCGCCATTCCGTCGGGTCTGCTGGCAGGCGGCACTGTCACCGCGCCGATCCGCAAGGGCGATCTGATCACCTACGCCAACGCCAAACCCGCCGACGGCTCGCGCATCGCAGCCCTGCGCGCGCGCCAGGACGAATTGGTCTACGGCAAGGTGGGGGCATGACCATGAAAGACAAGGTCGAAACCGCCCAAGACAATCTGCCCTTCGCGATCCGCCACTTTAGCCCCGACGCCCTGCGCGCCGCGCTGAAGAAGATGTACCTGATCCGCCTGTTCGAAGAAGGTGCTGAAGACAGCTACACCCGTGGCCTGATCCACGGCACCATGCACCTGTCCATCGGCCAAGAGGCCAGCGCCGTCGCCACCTGCATGGAGCTGACCGACGCCGACAAGATCACCTCGACCCACCGTGGCCATGGCCACTGCATTGCCAAAGGCGCCGAAGTGGGCCGGATGTTCGCAGAATTCTTCGGCAAGGAAACCGGCTATTGCCATGGCCGCGGCGGCTCGATGCACATCGCCGACGTGAAAACGGGCAACCTTGGTGCCAATGGCATCGTCGGCGGCGGTCTTCCCATCGCTGTCGGTGCGGCGCTTACCGCCAAACGGCTGGGCCGCGATGATGTCACCATCTGCTTCTTCGGTGACGGCGCCAATAACGAAGGCGCCTTCCACGAGGCGCTGAACATGGCGTCGGTCTGGAAGCTGCCGGTGATTTTCGTCTGCGAAAACAACAAATACGGTATGTCGACCTCGATCGAACGCTCTACCGCTGTGCGCTACATTGCAGACCGTGCTGTCGCCTATTCGATGCCGGGCGAAACCGTTGACGGCAACGATTTCTCGGCGGTCGCCGAAGCGATGCACCGCGCCATCGCCCGCGCGCGGGCTGGCGAAGGCCCAAGCCTTGTCGAAAACCTGACCTACCGCTGGCGCGGCCATTCCAAATCCGACCGCAACCGCTATCGCACCAAAGATGAAATCGAAAGCTGGATGGCGCGCGACCCGATCGCCCGCTTCCGCGCCGATCTGATCACCCACGGCATCCTGAACGACGAAAGCGCCACCGCGCTGCAACAGGCCGCCGAAGCCGACGTGGCGCAGGGCATCGAATTTGCCAAGGCAAGCCCCGCGCCGCAGATCACCGAAGTCACCAAATTCGTCCACGCAGAGGTGTCGGCATGAACGCCCAGACCGCAATCCCCGAAGTTAAAACCCGCGAAATGAGCTATGCCGAAGCGATCCGCGACGCCATGGCCATCGCCCTTGAACGTGACCCGACCGTCATCTTGATGGGCGAAGACATCGGCGTCTACGGCGGCGCGTTTCAGGTCACCGGCGATCTGGTCGAACGCTTTGGCACCGACCGCGTGATGGATACGCCAATTTCCGAACTGGGCGGGGCCGGCGTTGCCGTCGGCGCGGCGTTGACCGGCCTGAAGCCGATCTTCGAATTCCAGTTTTCCGATTTCGCAGCACTTGCGATGGAACAGATCGTCAACCAGGCCGCCAAGATGCGCTACATGCTGGGGGGCGAAGCCGCCGTGCCGCTGGTGTTTCGCATGCCCGCAGGCTCTGGCACCGGGGCCGCAGCCCAGCACAGCCAAAGCTTCGAAGCCTGGTTCGGCCATGTTCCGGGCCTGAAAGTGGTGCAGCCATCAACCCCGGCGGATGCCAAGGGCCTGCTGCTTGCCGCGTTGGAAGACCCCGATCCGGTGATCATTTTCGAACACAAGCTGCTTTACAAAATGAAGGCGCAGGTGCCCGAAGGCTATTACACCACGCCAATCGGCAAGGCGCAGATCATGCGTCCGGGCCGCGATGTCACCATCGTTGCAAGCGCCATCATGGTGCACCGCGCGCTGGAAGCCGCCGAAAAGCTGGCGAAAGACGGCATTGATGCCGAAGTGATCGACCTGCGCTCGGTTCGCCCGATTGACCGCGACACCATCATCGCTTCGGTCCGCAAGACCGGCCGCCTGCTGTGTGTGTATGAAGGGGTACGCACGCTGGGTGTTGGTGCCGAAATCAGCGCGATGATCGCCGAAAGCGAAGCCTTCGATTACCTTGACGCGCCGATCCTGCGTCTGGGCGGCGCCGAAGCGCCGATCCCCTACAACCCCGATCTGGAACGCGCAGCCGTGCCGCAAGCCCCGGCCATCGAAGCCGCCGCCCGCCAGCTTGTCCGGCGCGAGGTCTGATCATGCCCGTCGAAGTGATCATGCCCAAGGTCGACATGGACATGGCCAGCGGCAAGCTGGCGGTGTGGCATGTCGAAGAAGGCGCAACCGTCAAGAAAGGTGCAGCGCTGTTCGACATAGAAACCGACAAGGCTGCGATGGAGGTCGAGGCCCCAGCCTCTGGCCGTCTTCACCACATCCTTGCCGCCCCGGGGCAAGTCATTGCCGTGGGGGCACCCCTGGCGTTCATCTATGCCGAGGGTGAAGCGGTGGGCCCCGCCCCATCGGTAGCGTCGGCAGCAGCAACGGCCACTCCAGAACCCGCTCCTGCTGCTGCCGACGCAGTTGTTACCACGCCTGTGGCCGCGATTGCAGCGGTCGAAGTTGCGAACGGCACACCACGTGCCACCCCGGTTGCCCGCCGTTTGGCCCGCGAAGCCGCAATCGCGCTGGAAAGCGTCATCGGCAGCGGTCCGCGCCAGCGCATCCAGAAGGATGACGTTGAACGTGAAATCGCCCGCCGCGCCGCGATCAAACCCGCCGCCCCTGCCCCCGCACCCGTCTACGCCGCCGAACCGGCAGCCCCGGCGGTATGGAGCGAGGAATCCGGCGATCTGCATGTCACCACCCGCAAGGGCACCGGCACGCCATTGCTACTGATCCACGGTTTTGCCGCAGATTCCGCAGGCTGGATGGCACTGGAACGCGCTTTGCCGCGCGACCTGCCGCTGATCCGCATCGACTTGCCCGGCCACGGTCGCTCTCCACGCCGCCGCATCGCAGGCTTTGCCGATCTGGCGCGGCTGGTGGTGCAGGCCTTCGACCGGGCTGCCGAAGGCCCGGTGCATCTGCTTGGCCACTCGCTTGGCGGCGCTTTGGCTTTGGCCCTTGCCGACATCCGGCCCCGCCAGATCAAGACCCTGACCTTGCTGGCCCCTGCCGGTCTTGGCCCGGAAATCGACGGCGCCGCCTTGAACGGCATCGCCCGTGCCAGCGCCACCGAAAGCCTTGCGCCGTGGCTGAAACGCCTGACCGCGCGGCCCGATGGCATCAGCCACGATTTTGCCAAAGCCGCAATGCTGGCGCGTCTGGACCCGGACCTGCGCGCCGTGCAATCCGATATGGCGCGGGTGCTGTTCCCCGATGGTGTGCAGGGCTTTGACCTGACCGCAGCACTTGACAGGGTCACCGCGCCGACAGCGTTGATCTGGGGCCGCGATGATCATATCTTACCGTGGTCGCAGGCGCTGAAAGCACCGGGAGAGGTGGCGCTCCATCTTCTGCGCGGGGTCGGACACATCCCGCACATCGAAGATCCCGAAGCCTTGGCAAGCTTGATTGGCCGCCACCTGCGACCCTGATCCAAGCCCCGGACGCAAGTCCGGGGTTCTGCCTTTGACGACAGACGTGTCGGCAAAGTCTTTAACCGAAGGAGGCTTCAATGCCCCACCGACCAACCGCTTCAGACGCCACGCCGTTGAAAGACGCAGCGCGCGGCCTGCGTTTCGCCTTCGACAAAGGCCGCGCTACTCTGAAACAGGCGCTACCGCTTTCACTTCTGCCCGAACCCTTGGCCAAAGCCGCAGGCAGCGCCTTGGCCGGGATGGATCAGATCACCAATGCCGCCGAACGCCAGACCCGCGCCTTGGCCCGCAGCCTGCTGCCGGAAGACACATCAACAACCACCTCGCTTGACGATCTGACCAACGCCGCCGGTGCCGAACATCGCTTCGCCGCCGCGTTTTATCGCGGCATGCAGTTTTCGCTGCGGGCCTTGGGGGTCGATACCGCGCTTATCAGCGAAACCACTGCCTCTGCCACCTATGCGCAATCGCTGCAGCACGGCACCGCCGCCAGCGATACCGCGCTTGCCGCACGTCTGATGCCGGCGCTGATCGCCGCAGGCACGCTGCGCGATGCCACCCTGCCCGCCACCTTGGACATGACCTTTGCCGAACTGACGCGACTTGCAACTTTTGCCACCCTGCTTGCGCTGTTGTCAGATGACCACGACCTTACCGTCACGCTGCCCGCCTGCGCCAATATGGCACTTGCGCTGCGCAGCGAAATTGCTGCAGCGCAGAATGACGAAGCCGCGCTGCACCGTCTGTTTGACGAGTTTCGCCATCATGTCTGACCATCACTTCCCCCAAACAACCGAACCACTGCGCGTCGCCATTCGCCGTCTGCGCTGGTTTCGCACCGCCTTTGCCCAACAGCTTGCCGAAGTGACCGCAGAAACCGGCGTTCGCTTTACGTTGGATGATCGCAAACTTGCCGCAGCTTTCGTGCAATGGCTGCGCCACGTCGAAGCGCAAAAACCCGGCGACCGCACGCAGCGCCGCGCCTATTTCGATTTCGCCTCGGGGCTGATGCTGCGCGACCTGTTGCGCGATCTGCCAATCACCGCGGGCCCGCTGCCGCTTGATGCCGATCTGTCGCGCGCCGAATACTACTGGCCCGAAGGCTTTGCCTGCACGGTGTTTTGCCTGAACATGCACGCCGCCGTGGTCGAACAGGAATTCGATGCCAGCACCACAACCACACCCAAGTTTTTCGACATTCGGCACTGGTGGTCGTTCCGCGAAAATGTCACCGAAGACGCCAATACCGCCATCGGCTTTTTCGACGTTTTCGTCGGGCTGGAACCGGAATGGCAGATCCCCGACAGTTTCCGCCTGCGGTTGGATCGCGCGCTGATCGCCAAGAAAAACGCCGAACGCCTCAGCGCCTGACGTTTGAAAGTACTGAAACGCAAAAGGCCGGAAGGAAACTCCTTCCGGCCTTTCTGTTTTAGCCTGCCAGCTTTACGCGGTGGGTTTCTTGCCGAAGGCCACGGCCAGAATAATGATCCCGCCCGACACCATCATCTGTTCGCTGACATCCAGCCCCATGATGATCAAACCATTGTTGATCGTGCCAATCAGCAAAGACCCGGCAAAGGTGCCAAGAATGGTGCCACGCCCGCCAAACAGGCTGGTGCCGCCCAGAATAACCGCCGCAATCGCCATCAGCTCGGCGCCTTCGCCAAAGTTGAAGCGCGCGGTCTGCATCATGCCAGAATACAGCATCCCCGCCAGCGCCGCCGCCGCACCCGACAGCAAGAAGGCCGCAAACTTCACCCGCCGCGTCTTCACGCCGGAATATTCAGCTGCCATCCGGTTGCCACCGGTCGCCAGAATCTCGCGGCCAAATCCGGTGTATTTCAACACCACATGCCCCAGCACCGCGATCACCAAAGACCAGATCAGCAGCGACGGCACGCCAAACAGATTGCCCGACCCGAACAGGCTGTTGAAGCTTTGGTTCGAAATCGACACAGGGTTGGTATAAGTCACCCGCATGTCCAGACCGCGAATGAACTGCATCATCCCCAGCGTCACAAGGAAAGACGGAATGCCGATCAGCGTGACGAAGAACCCGTTCAGGCAGCCAACCGCCAACCCGGCAACCAACGCGGCCAGAACCGCCACCGGCCAACCAAACCCCGCCTGCATCACCAAACCGCAGGTCAGCGCCGCCAAGGCCGCTGTTGAGCCAACCGAAAGATCCAGCTCTCCGGCCGATATCACAAAGGTCATCGCCACCGCGATCACCGTGATCATCGCCGTGGTGCGGGCGATGTTGAACAGGTTCATCACCGACAAGAACCCCTTGTCGCCGATGGTCACACTGAAGAACAACAGAACGACGGCGAAGAAAATATAGACGACGTAGTTCTGTAATTGCACCTTAGGCAGCGCCGAGGGCGGCCTGGGGGCGGCTGTGGCCTTGGATTGCATGGTGAAGCTCCTCTTCTGTCGCCACGTCGCGACGGTTCATGTCTTGCGCGATCCGCCCGCCATGCAGCACAAGGATGCGGTCACTGATCGCCATAAGTTCTTCAAGTTCCGACGAGATCACCAGAACCGCCATGCCACGATCGGCCATGGCGCGCACGGTCTCGACGATTTCGGATTTCGCGCCGATATCGACGCCAATCGTCGGTT
Source organism: Pseudorhodobacter sp. (assembly GCA_024641255.1). Classification (GTDB taxonomy): domain Bacteria; phylum Pseudomonadota; class Alphaproteobacteria; order Rhodobacterales; family Rhodobacteraceae; genus Cypionkella. The sequence goes on along the minus strand of JAHEDL010000088.1, from coordinate 5,666 downwards.
CGTCCAAAATCAGCAGCCGCGGGTCGCGCGCCAGCCATTTGCCGATGACGATCTTCTGTTGGTTGCCGCCCGACAACAGCCGCGACAGCTTGTCCGGCCCGTCGGTCTTGATCGCCAGATCCCGGATGGTGTCGCGCACCGTCTGCAACGCCACCGCATCCTGCACAAACAGGTGCCGGGTGAATCGTTCAAGGTTCGGCAAGATGATGTTGTCGCGCACTGAATGGTCCAGCACCAAGCCAAACTTGCGCCGGTCTTCCGGCACCAGCGCGATACCCCGCGCAATCGCGTCTGCCTGATTTGCCACCGGCACGCCATCAAACAGCACCTCGCCCGAAACCGCGCGGCGGCGCCCAAAGATCGTCTCGGCAATCTCGGTGCGGCCAGAGCCCATCAGCCCGGCCAGCCCGACAATCTCACCCGCCTTGATGTCAAAGCTGACATCGTCAATCCGCTTGTCCAACCGCAGATTGCGCACCTGCACCACCGGCTTTGCCGTGGCCGGAACCTGCCGGTCTTTCCATTCGAACGACGTGGCATTGCCCGCGCCCAACATGGCTTCAACAATCTGCGCCACCGAAAGGTCGGCGCAATCCGCCGTCATCACGGTTTCGCCATCGCGCATCACCGTCACGCGGTCGCACAGCTTCAGAATTTCCGCCATCCGGTGCGAGATATAGACAATCGAAATCCCGCTGGCCTTCAACCGGTTGACCAGTTCGAACAACGCTTCCGTCTCGGCTTCGGACAGCGACGATGTCGGTTCATCCATCACCAAAATCCGCGCCTTTTTCGACAGCGCTTTGGCGATTTCCACAATCTGCATATAGCCCACGCTCAGGCCGCTTACCGGGGCATCGGGGTCAATATCCACCCCCAACTCCTCAAGGATCAGCCGGGCCTGACGCTTCATTTCAGCGCCGTTGATGAAAGGCGTGCCGGCAAAACGCGGCTCGCGTTTCAAGAAAATATTCTGTGCCACGGTCAACGTCGGCACCAAAGAAAATTCCTGAAAGATCATCGCCACACCCGCACGTTCGGCGGCGGCGGTGTCATGCACTTCAACCGGTTGCCCATCAATCAGAACGCTGCCACCGTCGCGGCTGTAAACCCCGGTCAGGATTTTCATCAGCGTCGACTTGCCTGCACCGTTCCCGCCCATCAAGGCGTGCACTTCCCCTTTGCGCAGGCTGAACGCCACACGCTTCAGCACCGCAATGTTGCCGAAAGATTTGCGGATGTCGGTCATCTCAAGGATCGTAGGGCGTGTCATGGCATGTCTCGTTTCGTGGGATAACGTGGCAGAATGGGCGCGGCAGGGAGCGTGCCGCGCCCGCATCGCTGCCTTAGTTGGCCAGCGCTTCGGCCATCTCGGCCGGCAGATCGACGCGGTAGATGGTCTTGTACGACTCGGCCAGATTGCTGCGCACCACTTTCAACGGCGGCACCACGACGTAGGGCGGGGTCTGTTCACCCAGCAGCGCGAGCGCGCCAACTTTTGCCTCGGCCACACCCTGATCATAGGGGCGCTGCGACGAAATCCCGGCGATGAAGCCGTTCTGCGCCATGTTCAGCGCAACGATCTGGTCGAAGTTTTCGTTGACGATCTTGAAGTCAGCCGGGGTGCGGCCCGCAACCGTAGCTGCCGTCACAGCCCCCATCGCCGGAATCGACCAGCTGGCATAAACGCCTGAAAGCGTCGGGTAACGGGCGAGCAAACCTTGCGCCACTTCCTGACCCTTGTTCGGGTCGTTATGACCAGCCGCCACCACAACATGCATGTCGGGGTATTTTGCTTCGACGCGGGCGATGAAGCCTTCATAGCGCAGGTTGGTCACATAAAAGTCGTTGGCGTAATACATCGCGGCCACGTCACCCTTGCCGCCGGTGGCTTCGGCCAAAGCGTCGGCCAGATACATGCCAAGCGCCAGGTTATCCGAAGAAATGATCGACGCATAATCCTTGCCCGGGTCCATACCTTCAACGGCTTGGTCAATGAACACCACTTTGGTGCCAGCATCCGAAATTTTCTTATAGGCGCTTGCGGTGGTCTTGCCGTTCAGCGGGATCGAAACCAGCAGGTCGGGCTTCAAAACCGAAATCGCGTCAAGGTCAGCGATCTGCTTGGCGTCATCCCAGTTGGCGTTGGTTTCGGCCACAACCTTGATGCCCATCGCTTCGAACGATTCCTTCAAACCAATCAGCTGTTGGCTTGCCCAGTCATCGCCCAACCAGCCCATCGAAATCGCAACGGTGAACTCGCCAGCTTTGACTTTGGCGATCTGCTCATCGGTCAAAGCCAGATTTGCGGCCGGAAAGCCGGGCTCGCCACGCTGGCCGTCCGACACAACGGTGTTCGACAGGTCGTCTTTCTTGGCCAATTCCATCGTTTTGGCCGACGGTGCGGTGTACCACAGCGGATGTTCAATATCGGCAGCCACATCGGCAAGGCCAAGGTTGGGCAGAAAGGCGACCGACAAGGCCAGCGCCGCACGTTTGATAGACAGATGTTTCATGGTGTTTCCTCCGGTTTTTTGGATGTGACAGGCCCTCCCTCTTCCTAAGGGCCTGCCGTCGTTTGGTTTTGCAGTGAACTTCTGGGGTGGATCAGGACGCTTGCGCGGCGCTGCTCCGGTCAAGCATGAACTCGCGCAGGGTCTTGGCAAGCCGCTCGGGCGCTTCCAGGGCGAGGCTATGCCCGCATTCCTGGAACACTTCCGACCGCTCGACGCCGTCCGCAACCTTTTCCATCTGGCCGCGCACCAGCTCGCCAAAGAACTCCGGTGCGCCAATCGTCAAGATCGGCAAGGACAGCTTGCTTTGCTTCAGCTCTTGGTTGATGCGGGCGTTCTTCATCCCGGCACGATAGGTTTCCAAGCAGCCGCGCAGACCACCCGGCGCCGACAGGCGTGCGATCCATTCGTCAATCGCTTCCTTGGTGATCGCATTCGGGTTCCAGGTTTCGGCCTTGATCCAGAATTCCCAGAACTCACGCTCGCGGCCGGTGATCAGCATTTCGGGCAGATGCGGGATCCAGAAGAACGGAATATGCCACACCCAAACGCCCCGCAGATTGAACTGCGCGCTGACGTTTTCCGGGGTGAAGGTCGACCATTCTTCCAGGCCTTCACCCGACAGCAGCATTTCCGAAAACGACAGGGTCTTGACCCGCGCGCGTTCGGTGGCTGCCAAGGCATAGGCGAACTCTGCCCCACGGTCTTCGCCGTGCAGGTGAAAGCTGTCATGGCCCAACGCTGTCATCAGTTCCGCCATGTCCTTGGCATTGGTGATCGAGTCATAGCCCTCTTCGGCTGGCGGCTTGTCGGTATCGCCAAAGCCACGCAGGTCAGGGGCCACGACGCGGAAATACGGCGTCAGCAGCGGGATCAGTTTGTACCAGTAAAAGTGAGTCTTCGGCGTGCCATGCAGCAGCAAAAGCGGCTCGCCCTCACCCGCAGTGACATAGTGCATCCGAATGCCGTTCACGCGGGCCCGGCCATGTTTCACCGGCGCGCCGGTATGATCGAAGATCTCTGCCAAGGTGAACCCTCCTCGTCCTGACTGAACATCTATTACATGTTTTTATCATTTGTTCATTTCATATGTCAATTAGATTTAGAAAAGACAGGATCGAACGCAATCCAATGTTTTTATTATATTTATATGAAGGCACTGCTGACCATTCGCCTAGATTTCGATCAGCCCGCGAATCATTTTCAGCGCAATGAGTCCGAACAATCAGACCTACAGCCAATCATTTGAACACCCCCGATCTCAAAGCAAAAGCCCCCCGCACTGCGGAGGGCTTTCAAACCAATCAAACCTGATCGGCGCTAAGATCAGGTGATGTTATAAATCCGTCGCGCATCGTCATGCGTGGCAAGCGGGCGGCCAACCTCGCGGGCGATCTCCTGCACTTCTTGCAGCAGCTCCAGGTTGGTCGGGTTGCGGTTTGGGCTATAGTGCAGCTCCAACCCGGTTTTGACATGGCCGCCCAATTCAATGGTGCGCCGGATCAGCGGGCGATAGTCATAGTCGCCCTCGCCCCAGATCGAAATGAACCACGGCAGCTTGTGCTTGGCCTGCTCGATCATATCCAGATAGTAATACAGGCTTTCCAGCGAAGGCTCCATGCCGCAGGTGCCGATCGGCTTTTCCGATGTCAGGCCGTATTTGCCGACAAAGTAGAAATCCCAGTTCGACCCTTTGGTGAACATCCCCCGGTCAACATAGTGCCGCGCCACCCGCAGGTGACCGGGTTCGTAAACCCCCCAGATCATCGCAATATCGCGTTCGCGGCAAAACTTCACCTGCCGCGCCACCTGCGTCAGATCCCAGCCATAGGCCCGACCCATCGAATAGCCTTCGGCGTCTTCATCGATCACAAACTGATCAATGCCGGTATCGACCACCGCCACCTGCACATTGGCGTGCTTGTTCAGAAAATCCACATGCTCCAGCCCGCATTCGTTCGGCCCGACAAGGTTGTTGTTGCAGGTGGTCGGATACCAGATCATCCCCGGCCGCGCCTTCAGGATCGGATCCCAGGCAATCATGTAATCATCAAACGCCGCCTTGCCCAACAGATCAAAGTTGGTGTTGTGAACATGGATCGCCGTAGCCCCCGCATCCCAGCAGCGAATGGCGTCTTCCACCACTTCTTCATAGCTGACCGGCGTATTGGGGTTCATCCGCTTGGTCCGCACGCCGTTCTGGTGCGATTCAATCATCAGCGGTTCGTCCCAATGCGGCTTGGCATCGGCAAATCTGTCAAGTGCAGTGCTCATTAACGTCTTCCTCTCTTGTCCTCATGCAAGCAGGCCATAGCCCTGCTCGCAGCCTCCCTCATGCGCCGCTCTGGCGCAGGTTCATTTCACGATCCCATTGCGCGACCGGCTCATCGTCGTGGCCACCGCAACAATCAACACCACGCCGTAAACGATGCTTTGCGCTTGCGGATTAACCCCCACCGCCGCCGATCCTACCGGGATCAGCGCGATAAACAACGCGCCAAACACCACGTTGATCGGGTTGCAAACCCCGCCGGTAATCGCCGTGCCGCCCGCCAGTGCCGCCGCAATCGACGGCACCAGCAAATCGCTGCCCAACCCAATCGAAGACGCCGCACCGCTGATCGAAATCACGCACAGCCCCGCCAAGCCGGAAAAGAACCCCGAAAGCGCAAAGGCAAGCACCTTCAACGCTTTGACATTGATCCCCGAAAGCGTGGCCGCGCGTTCATTAAACCCAATCGCCGCCAATCCCTGCCCCGTCGCGGTAAAGCGCAAAACGCCCCACAACAGCACCGCCGCCAACAGTGCCAGCCAAAACGCCACCGGCAGCGTCAGCCATTGCAGCGTAAACAGCCAGCCTACCACATCCATGTTGTCCATCACATAGACCACGTTCGATCCGGTCACCGTCAGCGTCGCCGCCTGCAACACGCCCAAGGTGCCAAGCGTCAGCGCAAAAGACGGAATTTGCGCAAACACCATCAACGCACCGTTCAGCGCCCCGATCAGCGTCACCACTGCCACGCACAAGAATGGCGAGGCGATGCCCAGCGGCCCCAGCGTCAACGCCGACAAAATCGTGCAAAACAGCGCCATCGCCGCGTTCGACAGATCAATCGACCCGATTTGCAGCACCACACATTGCCCCAGCGC
>JAHEDL010000115.1 GCA_024641255.1 Pseudorhodobacter sp. | reverse complement strand
AGGCCCGGTGCATGACGGCATGTCGTCGCTGATCTGCGCCCAGCTTTTGTTCCTCGAGGCGGAAAACCCCTCGAAGGAAATCGCCATGTATATCAACAGCCCCGGCGGCGTTGTCACCTCGGGTCTGTCGATCTACGACACCATGCAATACATCCGTCCCAAGGTGTCGACCCTGGTGATCGGGCAGGCGGCTTCGATGGGGTCGCTCCTGCTGACCGCTGGCGAAAAAGGCATGCGCTTCTCGCTGCCGAACTCCCGCGTCATGGTGCACCAGCCGTCGGGCGGCTATCAGGGGCAGGCGACGGATATCATGATTCACGCCCGCGAGACCGAAAAGTTGAAGCGTCGCTTGAACGAAATCTACGTCAAGCATACCGGAAATGATTATGCGACGGTTGAAGCCGCGCTAGAGCGTGACAATTTCATGTCCGCCGAAGACGCCAAGTCTTGGGGTCTGATCGACGAAATTCTGGAAAGCCGCGGCAAGGCCGACGAAGCGAAATAACATGTTAGCCTCCGGCCCAAACACCGGGGGAACTTTCGGATTGTGGAGGTCTGGGCCTTGGCCTAGACTTCCCTTAAATGCCCCGATTAGGGCGCAGGGCAGAGGATACCCATGGCGAACAATTCCGGCAGCGACAGCAAGAACACGCTTTACTGTTCCTTCTGCGGCAAAAGCCAGCATGAGGTTCGCAAGCTGATTGCGGGTCCGACCGTGTTCATCTGCGATGAATGTGTCGAGTTGTGCATGGACATCATTCGTGAAGAAACCAAGACAACCGGCCTGAAAACCACCGACGGCGTGCCAACGCCGCGTGATATCTGCAAGGTTCTGGACGATTACGTTATCGGTCAGATCCATGCCAAGCGGGTGCTCTCGGTTGCCGTTCACAACCACTACAAGCGGCTGAACCACGCCAGCAAGACCGACATCGAACTGTCGAAATCCAACATTCTGCTGATCGGTCCGACCGGTTCCGGCAAGACCTTGCTGGCGCAAACGCTGGCGCGGATTCTGGACGTGCCGTTCACCATGGCAGACGCCACTACGCTGACGGAAGCGGGCTATGTTGGTGAAGACGTTGAAAATATCATTCTGAAGCTGTTGCAGGCGTCGGAATACAACGTCGAACGCGCGCAGCGCGGCATCGTCTACATCGACGAAATCGACAAGATCTCGCGCAAGTCTGACAACCCTTCGATCACCCGTGACGTTTCGGGCGAAGGCGTGCAGCAAGCCTTGCTGAAGATCATGGAAGGCACCGTTGCCTCTGTGCCGCCGCAGGGCGGGCGCAAGCATCCGCAGCAAGAATTCCTGCAGGTTGATACCACCAACATCCTGTTCATCTGCGGCGGCGCTTTTGCCGGCTTGGAAAAGATCATCGCACAGCGCGGCAAAGGCTCTGCCATCGGCTTCGGCGCCGAGGTGAAGGACCCAGAATCGCGCGGCGCGGGCGAGTTGTTCAAGGAACTAGAGCCGGAAGATCTGCTCAAATTCGGTCTGATTCCCGAATTTGTTGGCCGTCTGCCGGTGATCGCAACGCTGACCGATCTGGACGAAGCCGCGCTGATCACGATTCTGACCGAACCGAAAAATGCTTTGGTCAAGCAATACCAGCGCCTGTTCGATATCGAAGGCACCAAGTTGACCTTCACCACCGATGCTTTGTCGGCGATTGCCAAGCGCGCGATCAAACGCAAGACCGGTGCGCGTGGTCTGCGTTCGATCATGGAAGACATTCTTCTGGACACCATGTTCGAACTGCCGGGCATGGATGGCGTCGAAGAGGTCGTGGTCAACGAAGAGGCTGTGAACAACGGCGCGAAACCGCTGCTGGTGCACACCGAAGCCAAGGCGAAAGAACCTGCAACGGCGGGTTGATCTTAGGCCAATCTAAATCAAAAAGGGCGGGCAAATTGTCCGCCCTTTTTCGTGCAAAGTGACAACAATTTTAGATAACCTTTTGTTTTATTGGTAACTGCAACTTGCGCATTCTGCTGACCGCCGTGATGGGTTTTGCCATTCTGGCTTTCCTGATGACGGGCGAAAACCCGCTGTATCTGCTGCACCAAGCCATCCTTGCCCGCGATCCGGGTTATGCCGAAGCGGTGTTCAAGGATCGTGTCGCTTTCGGTCGCGCCCTGTCCAGCATCGCCCACGCCGACGATGGCTGCGCAGTGGCGGTCGTGCCTTTACGATGCACCCGCAGCAAATCCCCCGCGCGCGGCCTATGGCCCCGCGCCGTGACTGATCGCTTTGGCGGTTGGTGGCGCAACACCCCATCGCGGCTGCGCCCGCCCGCCCGGCACGAATTGCTGGAAATCTGTCGTGCCCAGATCGACGCGGGCACCCGCGCGCAGTTGCACGCGGCGATGCAGGCTGCAGGCACTTTCGTAATCGTCGATCCGCAAGGCAATCTGCTGCAAATCTATGCCCCGCGCCCGCGACTGGCGGCTTACCTGCGCTACACTGACCCCGCCGCGAAACAGCCTTAGCTCGGATCGAGTTCAGGATTGCCAAGGGCGAATTGAGGGGGCCTTTGCGCAACCCGTTTAGACAGCGTGTCCGCGATGGCGCTGAAACGACAGGGTTGCGCGATACCCACGGCGAAGGGGATCGCGCCGCAGCTGAGGCAAACGCTTGTCGCTTTGATCTCCGCTGCCGCACGCCTTGTTGCGATCTGCCTGCCTTGCGAAACGGTTGGTGGCTAAGAAAAAAGTCACACGAAAGCAATGTTTTACGCGTCATAACCCCCAAATTGGCGCCGAAATCATCCCCCGCAAACCACTGCCGTAAGCCCGCCCGCCCAACCCACGCAGCCGCGATCCGGTGAAGGTAAATGTCGATCCGACCTAGACCTTTGCAACGCCGTGGCCGATCATTCGCCGCATGAACCGCGCTGACCTGCTCCCCGAATCCGATCTGCCGCTTGGCGCAGACTTGCTGGCCGAAGGCCGCGCGCTGGCTTCGGTCTGGCGCACCGGCCCCTCTGCCTTCCTGCGCCATTACAACGTTGCCTCAGAGTTGGACTACAAACGCGCGGCCATGGCCTCGGGGCGGGTGATGCAGCACGCCCAGATCGGCTTTCGCGATCCTGCCAAAAGCATCCGCGCCTACCACGACATTTGGGCCGCCTGCGATGCGGCCGACACCCGGCTTGATCGCTATGGCCTGTGTCTGGATTGGTCGATGGCGCTGCCCCGCGCCCGCCGCGCCAAGGCGCAGCGCGGCACTGGCATGATCCTGCCCGATGTCGAAGATTTCGTCCGCCTCGCCAACGCCGCCCCAGTTGCTGCGCATTTTGGCGATTTCGTGCTGGGCTTCCCCGCCGCCCTTGAAAACACCCAAGCCGCGCTGGCCGCCGGGGCCACCGCCATTGGCAACCTTGGGCAATATTTCACCTTCCGCGTGCCGGGCCATGCCGATGATATCGAAGCGACCCGCGCCACGGTGACTGCCCTTGGCCTGATCGCCGCGCAGCCCCAGCCGGTGATGATCCACTCCAACATCGACGATGGCTTTGCCGCGCAGTTCACCGATCTGGCCAACGCGCTTGGGATGATTCTGGTTGAACGTGACATCGCGGCCCTAGTCGGCGCGCCCATCGGTCACGCCTTTGGCCACCACTTCAGCGACCCGCTGTCGCGCCTTGCCTTTCAACACGCTCTTTCGGCCGAAAACGCCGCCCCCGGCACGATGATTTACGGCAACACCACGTCTTACCGCGGCACCCCGGCGCAGAACTGGGCGGCGCTGTCGGCATACTTGCTGGTCGATGCCTTGGGCCAGCGGCTTGCCCCCACCGGCCACGCCATCAACCCGGTGCCGGTCACCGAAAACCAGCGTATCCCCGAAATCGAAGAGGTGATCGAGGCGCAGCTTTTCGCAGGCCGCCTGATCGAGCAATCCGCCACTTGGCAACCGATGATCGACCTTGCCGCTGTCGCCGCCCAGACCAGCCTTTTGCGCGAAGGTGCGGCACGGTTTCGCGCAAGCCTTTGGGCCGGTTTGGCCGAAGCGGGCATCGACACCACCGACGTGTTTCAGGTGCTGCTGGCGCTGCGCCGCATGGGCGGTCGCTGGATCGAGGCGGCCTATGGCGCTGGCCGCCCCGATCCGCGTGCGATGGGCGGCCGCGTGCCGATTGTTGCCGCCACCATCCTGTCGGAAATCGCTCACATGGCCGCCGCCGCCCTCGGGCCGGAACCGGCGCGGGCCGACGGCTTGCGCGTTCTGGTCGCCACCTCGGATGTGCATGAACATGGCAAGATGCTGATCGACGAAATGCTGAACCAGCTGGGCGCCACCGCGCTTGACGGCGGCACCTCGACCGACCCGGCGCGGCTGGTGACGCTTGCCGCACAGCTGCGCCCCGACGCCATCGCCATTTCCACCTATAACGGCGTTGCACTTGGCTACTATCAGGCGCTGCGCCATGGGCTGACCGAACAGGGCCTTGATCTGCCGATCCTGATCGGCGGTCGCCTGAACCAGATCCCCGAAGGCTCCAACTCCAGCCTGCCGCAAGACGTTGGCGGGCAACTTGCCGCCGAAGGCGCGCTGGTTTGCCGGGCCGCCGCCGATCTTCTGCCAAATTTGGCACAGATTGCCGCGCGGAAAGCGGCAGTTGGCACAGCTGCCCCCTAGACCTTTCCGCCCCTTTCGGCCATATCAAGGCAAATACTCTCGGAGGCTCTGATGTACTTCCTCAAGCGACTTCTGACATGGTGGAACAGCCAAACGCTGGGCACCCAGATTTTCACCGCCCGTCGCGGCGTGAAGGTCGGCGAGGATGATCAGGGCAACATCTATTACCAGACCGCCGACAGCAAGCGCCGCTGGGTTATTTACAACGGCGAAATGGAAGCCAGCCGGGTCAACCCCGATTGGCATGGCTGGCTGCACTTCACCTGGAATCAGCCGCCCACCAAGGCGCCGCTGAAGCACAAGGTCTGGGAAAAGCCGCATCAGGAAAACCTGACAGGCACCATGGCCGCCTACGCGCCCCCCGGTTCGATCCGCGCCGCAGCCCCCGCGCTGCGCCGGGATTACGAGGCGTGGCAGCCCGAATAATGGCCGAGAATCGCGCAGAAATTTTGGCGGGGGCTGCGGTTCTTGCGGTGGCTATCGGCTTTTTGGGCTATGCCTTTGGCGGCAAGGG